>VFFB01000141.1 GCA_018882585.1 Candidatus Kapaibacterium sp. | reverse complement strand
GTTACTGGTTGGTGCCGTCGCAGGAAATCTCCTCGGCCGGCTGCCGACGATGCACACAGGGCCTGTTCCTGATGCACCCACATCAGAGATTCGCGCGCTGCTCTCGAAGCATGCTGCGTCTCCTAGCACACTTCAATCCGAAACACGCTCAATCCCTGTAGACGAAGCACGTGCTACACCGAAACCGTTACCACATGGCGGCGAGCGGAGCATCAGCATCGTCAACTTGAATTCGGCCTCGAAGACCCGACTGATGACAATTCCGGGTGTGGGCGAGGCTACGGCTGAACGTATTTTGCAACATAGATCTCGCTCGCCGTTTGGCCGCCCGGAAGACATCATGCTTGTCAAGGGAATCGGCGAGAAGCGCTTCGAGAAGATGCGGCCGTACATCACTGCCCCCTGAAGGACCCGAACATGATCGCAACCGTCTATCTCCATCCAGATAGAACCATCGCAGCCCGGTGGCGAATGGACGACGTTCCCGTTCTGCTGGACCTGGCCTTTGCCGAACCCGTGCATCTCGAGACTGCGCAAAAACTGCCTGATGCCTTGGCACAAACGTTGCTGAATGTTACATCGGTTCGGTTTGCCATCCCGATGTCGGCGACCCTTATGCATCGTTATCCGATCGAGGCCGACGAATCAGTAACCGAACGACGAGCCTTTGAGATCGCGACGTGTCTGCCCGGACTTGATCACGATAACGACTACGTTCTTGACCAAGCACTATCGTGGGAGATGTCGGGATCCCGCTGGCATGCTCTTCATGTCGTCCCACGTGAAGTGTGCGATACAATTCGAAGGATCGCTGCAGGCCACCCGGTTGATGTTGTCCAGCTCTCCGCAGCTACCGAGATCAGGGCCGCTGCAATGGCAACGTTTGTGCGCGGCAATACGCTTCTTGTGGGACGAAGGGCAGACCGCTGGGAGATCCTGGCAGCTGAACCGCAAGGAACGATCGGCCACATGATCGTCCGTGCCGACGATCCCAATGTCCCATCGCGGGATATCGTCCGTGACATTGTCATTGATGTCATCGGCGCCTCTGGCCGCCAGATCGATCAATGTTGTATCTATGGTGATGATCTGGATCTTGCCACCTTCGAATCGATGCAACAGGCACTTTCCGATGTGGTGCCGAATGTGGCCCGACTGGTCCCCTTTCGTGCAGTAAAGGCTGAAGTGCCAGACAGTGTACGATCGACATGCCTGCGACTGGCACATGTCATTGCACCGATCGTCGGCCTGTGTCAACCTGTTCCCAATGACCTTGTCCTGCACGAACTATGCGCATCACCGGCGGACGTCTAAGGGGCCGTGTCGTTGCGGCTCCGGAAGGCGTGAGCACGCGACCAACCACGGATCTCGCAAGGGAATCGCTGTTCGCCATGCTTGCCCATCGGATCGATCTACGCGACATCTCGGTGCTCGACCTGTGCTCAGGCAGCGGCATCCTCGCATTCGAGTCGCTCAGTCGTGGCGCTTCGTCGGCCACGCTGGTCGATCACGACGCATCGGTTTGCCGACTGGCCCGTTCAAATGCGCAGTCACTGGACTGTACGAACGAAGTCAAGGTCATCCGCACAGACGTCATGCGAGCACTGGACCACCTTGTGCCTACTTCCTATGCACTTGTCTTTGCAGACCCCCCTTACGCTGCACGACAATGCAATGCGATCCTGAGCGGTCTTGATCGCTGCGGACTCGTTGCAGCGGGCGGACTGGTCGTGCTTGAACATGACGATTCCGAAGTGGTTCTACCACTGCACGGATGGGAACATCTCGACGCACGCAGGTTTGGTGCAACGGTTATCGACATCGTACGTCATCTGCCGACTTCCTCGTAGTTTGCACGCGTACTCGCCCATCTCCACCATGCACAAGCACGCCATCTATCCGGGATCGTTCGACCCTATCACGAACGGACACGTCGACGTCATAGAACGTGCCGCATCGATGTTTCATGCCGTGACGGTCGTGATCGCAAAGAACAGCCGCAAGACGCCGTTGTTCGATGAGGAGGAACGTCGCGAAATGGCAACACAAGCGTTGCAGCATTTGTCAAATGTTAGCGTCGTCGTTCACGGCGGCCTGATCGTTGATTATGCGGCCAACCACAACGTTGACGTCATTGTTCGCGGTATTCGAGCCGTTACTGATTTCGAATACGAGTTCCAGATCGCACTCATGAACCGGAAACTTGCGCCGCAGGTTTCGACCATTTTTCTCATGCCTCACGAGCAGTATACCTATCTGAACTCGAGCATCATCCGGGAGCTCGGACGGTACGGACAGGATGTGTCTCCATTTGTCCCACCGATCGTCTCCGAACGAATGCGTCAAAAGTTTGCATGAAAAACGTCCACATCATCACCCTTGGCTGCAGCAAAAACACGGTCGATAGCGAAACACTCGCCGGACATTTACGAGCCAATGACTTTTCACTAGCGCCAAGCATCGACGAAGCCGACACGGTGATCATCAACACGTGTGGATTCATTGATGCAGCAAAGGAAGAGAGCGTCAATACGATCCTTGCCGCCGGACAGCTCAAGAAGTCAGGCGCGATCGATACGCTCGTCGTCGCCGGCTGCTTAAGCGAACGCTACGGCGACGAGCTCCGCGCCGAGATTCCGGAGGTTGACCATTTTTTCGGTACCGAAGCGTACGAGCCAATCCTTCGAGCATTGTCGGCCAATTTGAAGTATTCGCTGCTAGGTGAGCGCGTCATCTCAACACCTAAGCACTATGCCTATCTCAAGATCTCGGAGGGCTGCGACAATCCCTGTTCGTTCTGCGCCATTCCCATCATGCGCGGCGGACACCGATCCATTCCGGCCGATGACCTGGTTCGATCCGCACAGTCCCTTGTGTCGCAAGGGGCAAAGGAACTCGTGTTGGTAGCACAGGACCTGACGTACTATGGTCTTGACGTCAGCGGAAAGCGCTCCCTTGCCGACCTGCTGCGTCGACTGTCTGACGAGAGCGGCGCCGACTGGATCCGCTGCATGTACGCATACCCGTCGAAGTTTCCATTCGACATCCTCGACGTCATACGGGAGCGCTCCAATATTTGCACGTATCTGGATATGCCGTTACAGCACGCATCAACAGAGGTGCTGAAGAGCATGCGTCGTGGCATCACGCGTCGAACAACCGAAGATGTGCTGAAGCGCATTCGCGATACCGTGCCCGACATCACGTTACGCACCACCTTCATCGTCGGTTATCCGAACGAAACGGATGCGTACTTCCAAGAGCTGCTCGAATTCGTCGAAACACAACAGTTCGACCGACTAGGTGTGTTCACGTACTCGCAGGAAGACGATACCTACGCCGACATTCTTGGCGACCCCATTCCTGCTGAGATCAAGGAGGCACGCAAGGTCGAAGTCATGGATCTCCAGCGAAGCATTTCAGCCGGCAAGAACATGGCGAAGGTAGGGTCGACCATTCGAGTCCTCGTCGAAGAGGAGATCAACGGCGAGTACCGTTGCAGGTCGGAGGCAGATGCTCCCGAGGTCGACAATGAGATCTACGTCCGCTCGCAACAACCGCTCACGCTCGGCACCTTTGTCGACGTCACGATTGACGACGCCGCGGAGTATGACCTGTTCGCTTCGATCTGACGTTGTCAGTGGCGGTAGCCACGAACTAGGATACTGCTTACAATACCACTGACGATGAACATCACCGTCAGCAGCATGGCAACGGGAAGACGTTCAGATTCGCCTCCGATAACCGTATGCCATTGCAGTGCACCTCGCCATGCGAACGTGATGGTGAAGATCACGGAGGCCGACATCGCTGCAGGATACGTCCACATGCGCCCCATCCGCATGACGACACCCATGACAATCATCAGGGCGCCGAATATGCCGCCATTGAGCAACGCCGAGGTGCTGGTTGCATGTGTTGCCGCATATCCGACAATACCGGCGACGACAAGGAACATGCCGTAGCCAATCAGAAGCGGTCCGGGTGATCGTGACATGGGGCTGTGGTTGATGCGGCGAAAGATGTTAGTCGACCAAGATGCCGTCACGCATATGCAGGACGCGATGAGCCTTTGCGGCAAGGTCAACACTGTGGGTCACAACGATGCACGTCATACCGTCGTCTTGTTGCAGTTCTGACAGGAGGTCAACAACTTCGGCTGCGTTCACGCTGTCAAGATTGCCCGTTGGCTCGTCGGCAAACAAGATGGTTGGACGTTGTATGACGGCACGTGCGATGGCCACGCGTTGCTGCTCGCCGCCGGAGAGTTCTGCCGGAGCATGGTCGGCGCGAGCGCGCACGCCAACGCGGTCAAGCACGGCCTGGGCCCGATGCCGTGCCTCTGCTTGATCGACACCGCCGATCAGCAAGGGCATCATGACATTCTCTATGGCTGTGAATTCGGGTAGCAAATGGTGGAACTGAAAGACGACGCCGATGTGACGGTTTCTGATGCGTGACACATCTGCCGGACGCATGCGGGCCGTATCGATCTCGGCACCGTCGATACCAAGCGTAACCGTGCCGCGGTCGGCCACATCAAGCGTGGCCATGACGTGAAGCAGCGTACTCTTCCCCGCACCTGAAGGGCCAACCAAGGCCACGAATTCGCCGTGGTCAATGCTGCATGATACCCCACGCAAGACGTGTGTAGGCGACTGGCCGACGCGTGCGTAGGATTTATGAACGTCGACGACCTTGACGGCATGCATGATTAGAACTGCCGCAGGACGCGGGCATCATTGTCGTACAGCAGTCGGATGTCGTCGATACCGGTGAGCATCATGACCACACGCTCGACGCCAAAGCCGAAGGCAAAGCCGGAGTACTCATCAGGATCGATACCGCATGCGCGAAGCACATTCGGATGCACCATGCCGCTGCCGCAGATCTCGAGCCAGCCAGAATGTTTGCAGACGCGACACCCTTGCCCCTTGCATAGGAAACAGGACATGTCGATCTCTGCGCTGGGTTCCGTAAACGGAAAGAATGATGTCCGGAACCGGAAGGACGCATCGCTGTCGTAGAACCGGCGGGCAAACTCGATGATCGTGGCCTTCAAGTCAGCCATGCTCACGCCTTTATCGATGTACAGACCCTCGATCTGGTGGAACTCGGCCAATGAGCGCGCACTTATTGCCTCGTTGCGATACACGCGGCCTGGCATGATGCACCGTATGGGCGGCTGCATCGACTCCATGGCACGGATTTGCACGCTTGACGTGTGAGTACGGAGAAGAACGTCCTGCCGATCCGCATGCTCGACGAAGAAGGTGTCCTGCATGTCACGCGCTGGGTGGTCGGCTGCGAAATTCAGCTTCGCGAAGTTGTGAGCATCGTCTTCTACGTCCGGTCCTTCTGCCACGTCAAATCCCATCGAGCCAAAGATCTCGATAGCCCGATCGATCATCTGCGTGATCGGATGATCCGTTCCACGAAGCAATGTTCGTCCCGGAAGTGAACCGTCGACGTATCTCACTGCTGACCGACGTGCGAAACGTGATTCCATCTCGGCAAAACGGGCTTCTGCGTGACGACGGAGCTCGTTCAATGCCTTGCCCACAGCGGGCTTCTCTTCACGAGGAACCTCGCGCAAGGCATCTGTCAGTACCTGTAACGTCCCTTTGCGAACGAAATGCCGAAGACGCAACCGCTCGACATCTTCTGCCGACGAAACCATGTCGAGATCCACGTCGATCTCGTTTCGTAGTCCTGCTATGCGCTCAAGCATGCTGCAAACATCGTACGTTATGGTGAAAACACAACGCGGCGACCGATGGTGATCGATCGCCGCGAACGTTCATGGACATTGGATTTAGGCGTTGACCGCTTGCTTGACGATCGCTGCAAACACGTCAGGGCGGTTCATGGCAAGATCTGCCAGGACCTTCCGGTTGAGCGTGATGTGCTGCTGCTTCAGGGCATGCATCAAACGCGAATACGTGGTACCGTTGGCACGGGCAGCAGCATTGATACGTACGATCCACAGACTGCGGAACGTACGCTTCTTGTTGCGACGGTCACGGTAGGCA
>VFFB01000199.1 GCA_018882585.1 Candidatus Kapaibacterium sp. | reverse complement strand
GGGCTTGAGCGCAGCCTCGCGGGCACGCCGATAGGCAACGATGCCGGCCGACAGGATACGGTAATCAACCCGACCAAGCACGTCGGTAAGAAGCTGGTCGAAAACCTGCTGGTATTCGATGCCCTGTTCCTTGTAGATGGCGTCGATGTGTGTACGGATCTGATCGAACGACAACGAGATGCCGGCATCCATCATGGCGCCGATGGCTGCATCGACTGCTTGCCGCTTCATGCCCATGAAGTCGACGAGCGTGTTGTCGAGGTCGAAGACGACAGCTTTGAGTGATTCCATACCACAAAGGTACGGCGCCGCCTCCGTAACTTTGCCGCATGAACCTAACCGAAACCATCAATCAGCAGCTTAAAGCAGCGATGCTGTCGGGCGACAAAGTGCGTCTGGAAACCCTTCGCTCGATCCGTGCCCTGATCCTTGAATTTGAAAAGAGTGGCATCGATCGCGCCATGACGGCCGAAGACGAGATCAAGATCCTGACGTCGGCCGCCAAGAAGCGTAAGGATGCTATCGAGGCCTATGACAATGCAGGCCGAAACGATGCAGCCGACAAAGAGCGGTCTGAGCTGGCCATCATCCAGGAGTTTCTGCCAGCGCAGATGTCCGACGATGATGTACGTGCCGAGCTGCAGACGGTGATCGCCTTGATCGGTGCCAGCTCGCCGAGCGACGTTGGCAAGGTGATGGGTGCCGCGATGAAGACGCTCAAAGGCAAGGCCGACGGCAACGTCATCCAGCGCATCGCGAAGGAATTGCTGGGAGCATCATAACGTCAATGCATCCTACCGAGACGCATCTTCTCGAAACAGCCTGGCAGGAGCTTGATCTTGCGTCCGTGCTTCGACACGTGGCTGGCTTTGCGCTGACCGAGATGGGTGCCGAAAGCGTCGTTTCGCTTCGGCCAATGACGGACGCTGCATTCCTGCGGTCGGACCTGCTGCGTGTACAGGAAGTGCTTGACCTGCTAGCTGCGTCGGAAACGATTCCGTTCGATCGACTTGCCGATATGCGGCCACTCATGCGAAAGGCACGTGTCGAAGGTAATTTTCTTTCGGCAACGGAGCTGTTGACGGTGCTGGAGGCGCTGCAAACATCGCGCGCGCTTCGGCGCTACTTTACGGAGCGTGCTGCCGCCGCGCCGACTGTCGCTTCCTTTGTCGAGCCGCTGGTGGACGAGCGCGTGCTCGAGAAACACCTGAGCGATGCCATCGACGACACAGGCATGGTGCGCGATACGGCCAGCAGGGAGTTACAGTCGATTCGACGAGAGATCCACGAGGTATCGGCACGACTGCGACATCGCCTTCAGCGCATCCTGCGGAAGTTCGGCGAGGACGAGCTACTGATGGATGAGTTCGTTACGCAGCGCGACGGACGCTTTGTGTTGCCCCTGAAGGTCGAGAACAAGCGGGT
>VFFB01000140.1 GCA_018882585.1 Candidatus Kapaibacterium sp. | reverse complement strand
TCTACGTCAACGATCGGCCGGTTTGCCCGGAAGGCGTTGATAGGCGTCTGCTGCGATTGAACTTCGAACACCTGCAGGCGATATGCGACCGGAAAAGCCGGTCGGGGCGAGACGCCCGTCCACCGGAATATCGGGCGCGTCGTCGTGGCAACACTGCTTTTGTCCAGCGGCAGCAACAGGATCGGCGCTTGATAGCTGGTTATCGAGAAGCCCTTGCAGACCGGCTGCGTCAGGAGAGCGAACGAAACAGGTTCGATAAGCGACACGCAGAACTCGTACGAGCCCGCGGGCAGCATTCCCGTCCGAGCGGCGGTAACGTCGGCTCCCGATGCTACTCGCATTGCGCTTGAAGGAACAAGCTCCGCCCCATAGAACTGCGAGCCGCCCGGCGGGATCGTCAGCACCTGCATGTTCTCGTTCTTCGTCTCGGCCAAGAACTTGCCGTCTTTATTGATGACGCATTTGAACTTGGCATTGACCGTGTTTGGCGTAGTATTCACAACCGTAACGATGGCAATGTCAGGGCGCGCCGACCAGTTTGATAAGTAGGGGTCTGGGTTTGATGATAGGTTGAGGCTTACGCGCAACTGTGCGGACACCGCCATGGTGCACGCGATTGAGGCAAGTAGATACCAGAACAAGATTTTTGGCGCCCACTTCATGTGGTTACCTTTTCGGTATTGATTCAGAATGTCGAGTTGATTGCGATCTGCGCGATCTGTTCCGTGAACGATGATCCGCGCGTTGGCAGAAGCTGCCCGTAGTCGAACGAGTTGTTCGCCAAGCTTGCCACCAGGTTGATGTTCTTACTGATGTTCCACCGTGCCGAGACTTTCAGAAAACCCTGCGAGTCTGTCGGCATCGATGTGAATGTGCTGCCAGCCATGGTATACGACACGCTCGCGGTGACTGCTCCACCGAATAACCGGTACGAAGCGTTGAGGCCGGCAGTTCGGATGACGAGCATCCCGGCGAACAGCGCATTTTCGACGTACGTACCCATGGCACCAACTGTCAGCGGCACGCCCATGAACATGGCTGTATACGTCAACGTGGCACTTCGGGTATCATTCGAGCTTTCGGCACCGGTCACAACATTGAAATCATCGTATGCATCGAATGCAATGCTTCCGGTCACGGTATGCAGCAGTGACGATCCCTCGATGGTAAGCGTTGGCTCAATACTGAACGACTCGCTCACGTTTTGGATCTTCAGTGTATCTAGGATGCTGTTCGATCGGATCCCGAAATTGGCATAGTTGACGGCAAGGCTCAAGGCATCAGAAAATCGGATGTTCATCGAACCGTTGGCAATGAATTGCGTCAGCGCTTCGCCCTTCGTTTCCGAAAGGTTGTTCACGCGTTGTCCTACCGAGCCGGCCAACGCAAGGTCGCCCTCAAAGAGCCGCAGCGAGGGCGACACCTTCAGGTCGATGCGATCGGCCTGTGCGAACGGATAACCAAGGGGCATGAAACCTGCCCCCATATACAAGGCCGAGAAGGTAACACCCCACGTCGGCTGCTTTATGATGAGCGCAGCAGTGCCGGCCAGATCGGCACGTGTTGTGGCGCGACGCTGGATCACATTCGAAAGGCCGTCGGTGATCTTCGAGATGAAGTCCGCAGCACCGCTTGCAGCAATGATGTCGGCACGCGTGTCTGACGTAAAGGTCGAAAGGGCCATCTCGCCTGACAATGTGATGCCGCTTGACAATTCGACAGATGCATCAAGAGATCCGATCAGCCCCTCTTCCGCTCGAATACGAACGGTGTCTGCTGGGATGATAACCGTCGAATCAGTCTCAAACGGGCGCGCCGGAATGACCTGAACAATGTCGCTGGCAAGCGACGATCGATCGTCACGCGCATAGACGACGTTCACACCCAGCCGCCGCGTTTCAGTGTTCCCAAGGCCAATCCGTGCAAGGTACATGTCCCTACGGAACGCTCCGCGAATACCACGCGCCGAGTCCGGTGCGACAGCACGTTGCGCAATGCCCCCTGATGCTGCAATCTGCACGGGGCCGGGACGTGCGTCTAAACCGACGCCGAAGAGTTGGATGTCGCCCCCGGACAACTCAGAAAACTTTGGCGTATGGGTGCCAATATGGATTCGGCTGCCATTGAGCTTCTCGGACGTAAGGGTGAATCCCAGCTGATTGATGGGATTCGAAAAGAACTGCGAAAACGACGGGGCCGTGAGTGCCGGAGTCGTGACGTTTGTTTCCGGCAACGTGATAACAAGGTTCAGCGGCAATGAGAACCAAGACCCGAGCGACAGAACGGGAGCAAGCGTTAGACGCGTAAGCGAGGCCGGTCGACGACCTGCCTGCGTTCCATTTGGATTCTCGAAGGAATACAACTCCGTCGAGATTCCGGCACTACCCGAGAACTTGATCCACGTCGAACCAGATGTCGTATCAGCCCTTGTCTCGGTCTGCCCCCATGCGCTGGGAGCATGGCAGGAACAAACGATCACAAAGCATGCAACGACACGTTGCAGCTGCAACGTCCCCATACGCTTACCTCCACGCAAACTAATGCACTCCGTCCCGCAATCAATATAGCACGAGCAGTGGCCTTTGGTGCCGAAGCTTACAAAAAAGGTCGTGCAGGGGCGTTCAGAGCACTTCCAGACGCGCGTACTGCAGCATGAGCTGCTTCTTGGCTCCGTTCGAGAACTGCACCGTCGCCTTGGCCTGCGCTCCCACGCCGGCAAGTGCCACAATGGTTCCCACGCCGAACATCGGATGCTTCACGCGCATGCCCATTCGGTACTGCGGACCGTCACCGGGCACCTGCCCATACGAATCCGAACTCGGAACCTGCGAATACTCATTGGTAGATGAAGGGGGCGACGTCCTACGCGGCGGCTGCGCCTGCCGCGATGTGAATGGCGAGCTTGGGCGTCCTGCCGGAGCTGCAGTGGGACGCTGCGGCGGCAGACTTGGCCCGCCGGCGCGCTGCATGACGCGACTCGATGCAGCAAAACAGTCGGGATTGATCTCGGATAGGAACATCGACGGACGCGAGAATGTGAGCTCGCCGAATCGATAGCGCCGCTCGGCATACGACAGCACAAGCTCCTGCCGCGCACGCGTGATGCCTACGTAGAACAGGCGTCGCTCCTCTTCCTGCTCCTTGGGGTCTTGCTCGGCCTTGGCCAGCGGGAACAGCCCCTGCTCCAGCCCGGCGATCACCACCAGCGGGAACTCGAGACCTTTCGCCGCGTGCATGGTCATCAGGGCCACACGGTTGGTGCCCAGCTGCGGATCGTCCTGCTCGCTCACAAGGGCAACCTGCTCAAGGTACCTCGCCAGCGTAAGCTCTGGATCGATCTCTTGCTGCTCGGCGATATGCGACAGGATACGCTCAATGTTGTTCCAGCGGTCCTGCGCCTCGTCGGTGTCCTGACTCTTGTAGAACTGCAGCAGGCCCGTGGCCTCGAGATACGTCTGCGCCAGCGATGCGGGCGCCAGTTCATTGGCAAGACCACGATGCTCGTCGATGATCCTGACAAACCCTTGCACGGCCGTCACGGTGCGCTTCTGCAATGACGGCACGCCGTCGGCCTCACGTAGCACGTCAAACATCGCCACGTTCGTGGCGCGGGCATGCTCCTGCAGGTGCTGCAACGAGGTCTGACCGATGCCGCGCGGCGGCTCGTTGATCACGCGGAGCACACTTTCGGTGTCACTCGGATTGACGATCAGCCGAAGGTAGGCCAGGGCGTCTTTGACCTCTTTGCGTTTGTAAAAGCTAACACCGCTTACGATATGATACGGCATGTTGATACGCCGCAGGGCATCCTCGAGCGACTGCGACTGTGCATTGGTGCGGTACAGGATGGCTATGTCGGAGTACCGAAGCCCTTTTGCGTCCATACGTGCGCGGATCGTGCGCGAGATGGCGTCAGCTTCTTCTCGGTCGTCGCGGCATGGCAGCAGCGTGATCTTCTCGCCTTCGACGTTATCGGTCCAGAGGGTCTTCTTCAGCTGCGACGCATTATGTCGGATCACGCTATCGGCCGCTGCAAGAATGGTCTTGGTCGAGCGGTAGTTCTGCTCGAGTCGCACCGTTGTCGCATTGGGATAGTCGCGCTCGAAATCAAGGATATTCCTGATGTCGGCACCGCGCCAACGGTAGATGCTCTGGGCATCGTCGCCCACCACGCAGATGTTGCGATGCTTGCGGGCAAGCAGCTCCACCACGCGGTACTGGGCTCGGTTGGTGTCCTGATACTCATCCACCATCAGGTATCGGAATCGCTCATGATATGCCTCGAGCACATCGGCGTGGTTCTCCAACAGCCGTATCATGTTCAGCAGCAGATCATCGAAGTCCATCGAATTGCTCTGTGCCAGACGTCGTTCGTACTGCTCGAAGATCTGCGCGCACTGCTTGTCGACGATGGTGTCGGCGCGCCGCGCAAACTCCTGCCAGCTCATCATGGCATTCTTGGCATTCGAGATCTTCGATCGCACCATGTTCGGCGCCAGCACCTGCTGCGACACGCCAAGCGCATTCATCACGGCCTTGACGGCTGCAAGCTGATCGTCGGCATCGTAGATCGTGAAGCTCGACGTATAGCCAAGCCTCTCGGCATGTGCCCGCAGCATGCGGGCAAAGATGCTGTGGAACGTACCGGCCCAGATCGCGCGCGCAGGGCCGTGTCCAACAAGGTCGGCAATCCGCTCCTTCATCTCCTGCGCCGCCTTGTTCGTAAAGGTCAGTGCAAGGATGTGCGACGCATCAACGCCAAGCCGCAGCATGTAGGCGATCCGGTATGTCAGCACCCGCGTCTTGCCGCTGCCGGCACCGGCTATGATCAGCACCGGACCTTCGGTGGTTCGCACGGCTTGGGACTGACGTTCGTTCAGGCCGTTCAGCAGGTCTTCGGCCGACATGTTGTCGTTGGCGGGAATCAGGCGCAGCGTCATTCACCGCTCCCGGTTGACGACGAAGAGCCGCCGTCGCCGCCGGACTTCTTGACATAGTCCGTCAGGTAGAATCCGCCACCGCGGTAGATCACGCCGCTGCCGCCCGAGATCCGGCGCTGTACGGTGCCGCCACCGGGTGTTGCTTCGGTACAGACGTCTGGTGGACATGACGTGAGTGGCGCGTCGCGCATGGACTGCATCACCTCAAAGACCCTTCCGCAGGTCAGGCATTCGTAGTCGTACGTTGGCATGGGTGGTGGTGTGGACGTTACAGTTCAACAAAACCGGTCTTCTTGTACACCTTGCGCAGCAGCTTGCGCGCACGGTCCCGCGCGTGTTCGGCACCGCGCTTCAGCGTTGCCCGCAGCGTATCCTCGTCGGCACGGATCGCCAGGTACCGCTCACGTACAGGCTGCACAAAGGATGCCACCGACTCACTCACCGCTTCCTTGAAGGGGGCATAGCCTAGCCCCTTGAAATCAGCTTCGATCTGGGCGAATGTGTTACCGGTGGCGATGTGATGGAGCGTGATAAGATTCGAGACGCCGGGGCGGGCATCGACGTCGTACACGATGTCGGTGCCGGAGTCGGTCACTGCGCGTTTGATCTTGTTGCGGATCTCGGCGTCGGAGTCGGTAAGAAAGATCGTTGCCTTGTCGTTCGGATCGGACTTCGACATCTTCTTCGTGGGCTCTTGCAGCGACATGATGCGGGCACCAACCTTGGGAATGAAGGGCTCGGGCACGGTAAAGGTGTCCGAGTAGTGATGGTTGAACCGCTCGGCCAGGTTCCGCGTAAGCTCCAGGTGCTGTTTCTGATCTTCGCCAACGGGGACGAGGTCGGCGTTGTAGAGCAGAATATCGGCTGCCATCAAAATGGGATAGGTAAACAGCCCCACATTGACATTATCGGCATGCTGGGCCGACTTGTCCTTGAACTGCGTCATGCGCGAGCACTCGCCAAATCCTGTCAGACACGTCAGCACCCACTGCAGCTGTGCATGCTCGGGCACGTGCGACTGCACAAAGAGCGTTGCAACGTCGGGGTTGATCCCTGCGGCGATGTACATGGCTGCCACGTCGAGCGTACGCTTGCGCAGCGTGGCCGGCACCTGCCGTACCGTGATGGCA
>VFFB01000198.1 GCA_018882585.1 Candidatus Kapaibacterium sp. | reverse complement strand
ATCTCGGTACGCGTAAGCCGCATGCCGTTCATCGATTCCGGGATCCGCCTACCGCTCCTTGCAAGGATGATGGCTGCCACGGCCATGACGGTGCCCGAGCATGCTACGGCAAGCTCGAAGCCTTGTTCGATGATGCTCTGAAATGCCGGAGCCCAGTCGCCGCGGATCGCACGGCGACATTCCTCGACCTGTTCAGCCGTGATGGTCGGCGTGGGAAAGAACCTCTTCGTCATGCGGATGTGGCCGATCTTGGCCGAGTTGACGAACACGGGTTCGCCGTGCACGCCAATGGTCGTCTCGGTCGAGCCTCCGCCAATGTCGAACACCAGCGTCCGCGTGTTCAGGATCGGCAGCGCATGCAACGCGCCTTGGTAGATGAGACGTCCTTCTTCGATGCCACTGATGACTTCGATGTCGACGCCGGTGACGGCTTTGACCCTGCTGACGAAGTCGTCGCGGTTGAGCGCCTCACGCACGGCGCTGGTGGCCACAGCGCGAACGTGGGCACCATGCTGTTCGGCGGTATGGGCAAAGCGACGCATTGTCTCGACACCGCGTTCGACAGCATCAGACGTGATCACCTTCATGTCTCCTGCCGCAGCCCCAAGGCGCACCATCTCCTTGTCGCGCACATGCACGCGCAGAACACCTCGCGTACTCACGCTGGCGATGACCATGTGGAAGGAGTTGGTGCCGACGTCGACGGCAGCAATCAGGTCGGTAGGCTGTCGTTGGATTTCGTCCGTCATGGCACACAAAATACGTTGTACTTTTGGCCATGCAGCGATTCATCATCTTAGCCCTGGCCGTCGTTGTCATGAGCATCCTGTTCTCGACGGTGCTCATTGGTTTCTTCCGTCGCATCTCCGGGAGGGGACCGCGGCGATGAGCGCGCAACGCTTCATGTTTCTCGATGTGGCACGCGGCATCGCCGTACTCTGGATGATCCAGGTGCACATCACGAATCAACTCATCGATCCGGCGATGCGCAGCACGATCCCGTTCAGGGCCCTGAACCTGAGTAACGGCTACGTTGCGCCCACGTTTATCTTCTGTGCAGGTGCCGGATTGTGGATCGCACTATCGCGCAAAGGACAGGACTTCCTTGCAGGCGGCGCGGCTCTGTGGGACTACCTGCGACGCCTGTCGTTCATCCTGTTCTGGGCCTACCTGCTGCACATGCCTCTTTACTCGCTGGAGCGCTGGCTGCACGCCACGCCTGCCGATCTCGTTGGCGGTTTGCAGTTCGATGTACTGCACACCATCGTCTTCGCCAGTCTGACCGTGCTGGGCGTGTTTCTCGCAGTGCGAAATCTTGTTGCCGCAACATGGATCACGGCGGGTCTGGCCATCATCGTCATGACATGTTCGAGTTTCGTCTGGTCTTCCAATCCTGCGTCGTGGGCACCAACAATCCTGGCCTACGCCATCGGTCCGCTT
>VFFB01000139.1 GCA_018882585.1 Candidatus Kapaibacterium sp. | reverse complement strand
GTGCCAAACACGGCATCGTAATCGGTACGGGGGAATGCTGCTGTGAACTTCTCCAGTGCCTCGCGCTGGTCCGTGTTGGCGATGCGGGCGTCGGTGGTGCGTCCAACGGCCATGGCATCACGGATCCACAGTTGCAGTAGTGATAACATCAACGTCAGTCGATGTTTGTTCCGCCCATCCGTGACAGAATCGATGAGCTGTGCAATGCCAAGTCGGTAGCCGCTGCCACGGAGCGAAGCCCGCAGAAGATTCAGGATGGTCTCCCTGTCGTTCTGCATATCCTCGCCCAAAAACCGGTAGGCACGGGTCAACGAGCCATTTGCAAAGGGGGCGATGAGCGACGCCTCGTCCGGCGTGCAACGTCCTCGCTGCACCAGCGCGTCGATCAGCAGCGAGTCTTCGATCGGCTCGAGCGTGATGGTCTGACAGCGGGAGGAGATCGTTGAGAGAACGCGTTCGGGCTGCGACGACGTCAGGATAAGCGTGACATGTTCGTGAGGCTCTTCAAGGGTCTTCAGGAAGGCATTTGATGCCTCGGTCGTCATCTCGTGTGCCTCATGCACGATCACCACTCGACGGCCCTGCTGTGGTGCCGATAGGGAAAGCATACGCTTGAGTTCACGGATCTGCCCGATCTTGATCTGCGTCGCTCCCTCTACGCGTGTCTCGGTATAAGGATCCTCGGCAAGCGTCCTCCAAAGATCACGCAGTTCCTGCACGAGATCTGCCTTCATGTCATCTTCGGAATCGCCTTTGCCGGCAGGTAACGACACAATGATCCGAACGTTGGGATGCTGCATCGTTGCCATCTGGCGGCACGACTGACATGTGCCACAAGGTGCGATGTACACATCGTCCCGCTTGGGCGACAGACAATTCACGGTTGCTGCAAAGGCAAGGCTCAACGGCATGGCTCCGGTGCCTTCGTCGCCAAGCAATAGCAGTGCCTGTGGGGTTCTTCCCTGAGCGATCGACCTTTGCAGAGCCGAGACCAGGGCACGTTGTCCGATGACATCATTCCAGTGCATACAACAAAGATAGTCGGCGTATCTTCGCCGCATGCGAATTCTGGTCATCGAAGACGAACGAAAAGTTGCCTCGTTCATCAAGCGCGGGCTTGAAGAGGAGCGCTATATCGTCGAGACTGCGGCCGATGGCGAGGCCGGACTCGAGCTTGCCCTGCATAATCACTTCGATGCCATCGTCCTGGATGTGATGTTGCCCAAGCTTGATGGATTCAGCGTCCTGTCGACCCTGCGCGACTCTGGCGCAACGACGCCCGTTATCATGCTCACGGCCAGGGGAACGACCGACGATCGAGTCCAAGGGCTTGACCTCGGTGCCGACGACTATCTGACCAAGCCCTTTCACTTCGAGGAGCTTGCTGCACGGTTGCGTTCCATTCTGCGCAGATCGTCGTCGGAGAAGACCACAAAGCTGTCCTGCGGCAACATCACGCTCGACATGGTCACACATTTTGCTTATCGTGATGATGTCGAGATCGAGCTGACAACGAAGGAATACGCGCTGCTGGAATACATGATGCGAAACAAGGACAGGATTCTGTCACGTTCAATGATCACGCAGCAGGTGTGGAAACACAGTTTCGATCCGGAATCGAACATCATTGACGTCTACATAAAGCGCCTGCGGACAAAGTTGGAACGTCCTGGGCAGCCGCCGCTCATTCAGAGCATACGCGGCGTGGGCTATCGCTTACGCGATATGATTCAAGACGAACCGGAAGAACAGAGCGAATGATACATCCATTGTGCCAAAGCCTTATTGAAACGGCCTCTCCAAGGCTGCAAGACATACAGCACTCCTTTGATGCCTATCAGCAGGCGTGCTTTGTTGAACGCTCGGCAGAGTTCTTCGCTCTGGAACTTTGTGGCGAGGCCGGCGAGCTTGCCAACTTGGTCAAGAAGCGCTGGAAGGGTAGCGAGATATCGCAGGATAGAGTGGCCGAAGAGGCTGCCGACGTGTTGATCGCTCTGATGAACTTCTGCAACGCGTCCAAGGTCGATCTTGGTACTGCCGTTGCTGCAAAGCTTGCACAGATCAAACCGTCGAAGTGACGCTGCCGGACATGAATGGTCGTGTACATAACGAACAAGGCCACGGCGATGTGCCGTGGCCTTGTGGCGATCTCGAATCGATGTCGAAGCAGTATGACCGATCCGCAATGCGGATGTCGCCGTCTCAGCGGACTTCTTTATGAACCGTGTGACGCTTTAGGAATGGATTGTACTTCTTGAGTTCGATCCGCTCCGTCGTGTTCTGCTTGTTCTTCATCGTTGTGTAGCGTGATGCCGGCTTGCCTTCTTTTTTGGCTTCCGTGCACTCAAGCGTGATGATGACGCGTGCGCCCTTCTTGGCCATGACGTCTACTCCTGTCAAGGTTGTGTGTAATGCAAGGCTGCAAACTTACGGACATGGCGGCCGACGTGCAAACGCTTCTTTGTCAGGGCGTTACCGGCGTTTCTGAACCTTGGTCTTGGCTGTCGGCTGACTGTCACGGAAGGCGACGCTCAGTGCCTGCTCGATGTGGTCAACGTAGACGATTTCCAGCTGGCCCGTCACGACGGGGGACAGCTCCTTGACGTCGCGTTGGTTGTCGCGCGGAACAAGCACCGTTCTGATGCCCACGCGTTTAGCGGCCAGCAACTTCTCGTTCAGTCCGCCGATCGGCAACACATTTCCGCGCAGCGTTACCTCGCCGGTCATTGCCACGTCGCCGCGAAGTGCTCTTCCGGTGGCGGCACTCAACAGTGCCAGCGTCATCGTGATGCCGGCCGAGGGTCCATCCTTCGGAATGGCTCCTTCGGGCACGTGCACGTGGATCTCATGTCCCTTGGCAAAGTCCGGAGATACACCAAGTGCAGCATGATTCGACCGTATGTAGGACAGGGCCGCCATCGCCGATTCCTTCATCACCTCGCCAAGTTTGCCCGTCAGCGTCAGACGTTCCGTACCCGGCATGATCGTGACCTCGACGGGAAGTGTATCGCCGCCCATGGATGTCCAAGCGAGTCCGGTGGCAACGCCAACCTTATCGACAAGATCCTCGGGCTTTGTCTTGAACTTCGGAGCACGCAGGAAGGTCTCGACATCGGGAGCGTCAACAACGATCTTGCGTCGCTTTGCCGCCTTGAAGGCTGCCGTAGAGCGAAGCGCAGCCGGATCGACGGAACCTTCTTCCTGTGCTACCGTGGTAACAAGCTTTGTTGCAACCTTGCGCAGGACTGTCGCGATCTCGCGTTCAAGGTTGCGCACACCGGCTTCACGCGTGTACTCACGGACGATCCGAAGCAGGGCAGCGTCGGTCATGTTCAGCTTGAAACCGTCCAGACCATGCCCCTTAATCAACTTGGGCAGGATGTGACGTTTGGCAATCTCGACCTTGTCGGGTTCGAGGTAGGATGACAGTTCGATCACCTCCATGCGATCAAGCAGGGGAGCCGGGATGTCGTAAAGAACGTTTGCTGTTGCAATGAACAGCACGTTCGACAGGTCGTAATCGACCTCAAGGTAATGATCGTTGAAGGTGGAGTTCTGTTCCGGATCGAGGACTTCGAGCAGGGCCGACGATGGATCACCACGGAAGTCCATCGACATCTTATCTACTTCGTCGAGCAGGATCACCGGATTCATGCTGCCCGCCCGCTTCATCGCCTGGATGATCTTGCCGGGCATGGCTCCGATGTATGTACGTCGATGCCCTCTGATCTCGGCCTCGTCTCGAACGCCACCAAGCGACATGCGCACGAAGTTGCGTCCGGTGGCGCGCGCGATGGACTTTGCCAACGACGTTTTGCCGACGCCTGGCGGACCAACGAAGCAAAGGATCTGTCCGCGCATAGAGCCGACCAGGCTCAACACTGAGATGTACTCGAGAATTCGGTCCTTGGGGCGATCCAGATCATAGTGGTCTTCGTCGAGGATCGATCGCACATGCTCGACGTTCAGATCGTCGACCGTGCGATCGGACCAGGGGAGGGAGGCAACCCACTCAAGCCATGTTCGTTGCACGCCGTATTCCGGCGACATGGCATTGGTCTTACGAAGACGCTCAAGTTCCTCGTTGACCTTGCCCTTGACGTGCTCAGGCAATCTGGCTTTGTCCAGTTGCTCTCGAAGTTGCCCTATCTCGGTTGATGTCTCTTCGTCCTCGCCCAGCTCTTTCTGTAACGCACGGATCTGCTCCTGAATGAAGTACTTCCGTTGTGACCGCTGGATCTGGTCGTGAACCTTCGTATCGATCTCGGACTCAAGCTTGAGCATCTCGAGTTCGCTGCCCAGCATCGTGACAAGCTCGAAGTATTGTTGCTTGACATCCGACGTATCAAGGATGCGCTGCTTGACGTCGACCTTCTCGTTGACGTTGGCAGCCGCGTAGTAGAGCTTTCGTACGGGATCGTCAATATTCTCGAAGGCACCCAGCACCTCGGGAGGCAGATTCCGATTTTCTTTGACGTAATTCTCGAACAGCTCAGTAGCATGTCGTACCATGGCGCCGAGCTGTTTGTCCTTGTGATCGAACACGGATGCAAGGGGCTCGATCTGCGCCTCGATGCAGGGCTGGTCCTTTACACCGCCGACGATGCGTCCCTGCATCATGCCCTCGACAAGGACCTTCAGCAGGTTGTTCGGCAGCCGCAGTACTTGCAGGATGCGTGCGATCGTTCCGTGCGTGTAGACGTCTTGTATGCTCGGTTCCTCGACCTGCGCGTCGCGCTGCGCTACAACGAAAATGTATTTTTCTCTGTCGAGCGCTTCGGCCACTGCTTTCAGGGATGCAGATCTTCCGATCAGGACCGGAAAGATCATGTTCGGATAGATAATGATGTCTCGAAGGGGCAGTACCGGCAATGTCGAAGGAACTGCCGGATTCGTCTTGCCGGATCGCTCAATGCTTGACAAGACTTCGTCGGATGTACTCATGGGGGCGCCTGACGTAAAAGAGCCTGCGAAATTATGCTTTCCACGTCATGTGTTGTCGTAAATCCATGAATCTTCGTTGGTTTTTGCGTTCCTGAGTGATATTTTTGTCGTTCATGCTCACAAGAACTACGTTCATCAACGATCCCATGGCTGCAATTTGAGGAGACCTAGTCTGCCGTATGCTGTGCCGAGGCTTGAAGCCCAGCGCAAGCAGAAGATCAACGAGGAGATTTCAGCTCCGGAGTTGCGTGTTGTCGATGCTAAAGGCCAGCTGCTCGGCATCTTGTCGAAGCGTGATGCCTTGAAGCTCGCGCAAGAACAGGAGCTTGACCTTGTCGAGATCGCACCGCAGGCGAAGCCTCCGGTAGCCAAGATCATTGACTACGGAAAGTTCACGTACGAACAGCAGAAACGTGAGAAGCAGCAGAAGAAGGCACAGGTGCATCAGACGCTGAAGGAAGTGCGCTTCAAGGCTGGAACGGACACGCATGACTTTGACTTCAAGACACGCCATGCACGTGAATTTCTGACCGAAGGTCACAAGGTGCGTGCAACGGTGATGTTCCGTGGACGCGAGATCGTCCACATCGATATTGGTCAGGCAATGTTGCAGCGATTCATCGATGCACTTGCCGACGTGTCCAAGATCGATCAGCCGATGAAGCAGGAAGGGCGTTTGCTTGCCGTAACGCTCGCCCCGGATGCGACGAAGGCAACGAAGAAGAAGAATGCCGAGAAGAAAGAAGAAAAGCGTGCGGCTGCGCAAGCTGCCGACGCCCCGACAGAAACAGAAACGACAACGCAATCATAACCAATGAACGCAGTGAATACTGCGCAAGTAATCAGGAGCACGAATCATGCCCAAGATGAAGACATCGTCCGGAGCGAAGAAGCGGTTCAAGGTGACCGGCACCGGACAGCTCAAGCGTCAAAAGGCCAATCGCAGCCACATCCTCACAAGCAAGAGTCGCAAGCGTAAGCGTCATCTTCGCAAGGATACCTTGGTTGATGCGTCCAACCTTCCGCTTGTTGAGCGAGCACTGGCTCGTCGCTGATCGATTCTCAACGGTTGCAACCACGACGGGCAGGGACATGCCGTTCTCCTGGCGTCGTTCAAGAGTTGACAACATTTACACCAACGTGGAATCCGCCAATGGCGGGTGCATTATCGGGAGGTTCCTATGC
>VFFB01000138.1 GCA_018882585.1 Candidatus Kapaibacterium sp. | reverse complement strand
ATACATGTGTGGGGCGAGTACATGTGTGGGGCGAGTACATGTGGGGCGACGAGTACGCGTGGGGCGGCGAGTACGCGTGGGGCGACGAATACGCGTGGGGCGACGAATACGCGTGGGGCGACGAATACGCGTGGGGCGACGAATACGCGTGGGGCGACGAATACGCGTGGGGCGACGGAATACGCGTGTGCCAACGTATGTACGCATGGGCACGGAGAACGCGTGGGCTCGTCCGCTGCACGTCCGATCGGTCCGGTATGTCCGATCTGCCGTAGGTCTTACGCCCGATACACGGCGTTATACTGCGCGTGCTCTGTGCGTTGCCAGCCGCGGTGGCGCGCCATGGTGTCGAGGACTTCGCGGGCCGAGTCGAGAGAGATGCCAAGGGTTGAGGCGAAGGTGACGGCATCGATATGGCCGAGCTCCTTGGTCTGACGCACGACTTCGGCTTCGAAGCGGGTGTGCATGGTCTTACGCTGCGCAATGCCAATGCCCAGCACTGTCAGCGTCAGCGCCGTGCAGATGCCCGTCATGATCCAGATGCCTTGGACGTTGGCCAGGAGTGGGTCTTTGTAAGCGCCGATGAGCATGACGATGCTGAAGACGGCGAACATCATCAGGATGCCCGACATGGCGAGGAGGATGCGGTAGGTCATAGCGCGAAAATTACGGCGATTCAAGGCTTGCAAAGCGCGGAAGAGGGTAATTTTGTCGTCCGTAATCGCAAGGAGACTTCGTGAAGGATCGCATCAAGGAACTTCGATCGCTGAAGGCCGAAGCGCTGCTCGGCGGCGGCCAAGCCCGTATCGACCAGCAGCATGCCAAGGGTAAGCTCATAGCACGCGAGCGGATCGATGTGCTGCTCGACCCCGGGTCGTTCACCGAGTTGGACATGCTGGCCCGACATCGATCCACGCGGTTCGGCCTGGAAAAACAACGCCCCCTTGGAGATGGTGTCGTAACGGGATTTGGTACGATCCATGGACGTACGGTCTGTGTGTTCTCGCAGGACTTTACGGTGTTCGGCGGCTCGCTTAGTGAAGTACATGCCGAGAAGATCGTCAAGCTGATGGATCATGCCATCAAGATCGGTGCACCCGTCATCGGACTGAACGACTCCGGCGGTGCCCGCATCCAGGAAGGCGTGGTGTCGTTGGGTGGTTATGCCGACATTTTCCTGCGCAATACCATGGCCAGCGGTGTGGTGCCGCAGATCAGCGTCATCCTTGGTCCGTGTGCCGGCGGTGCCGTGTATTCTCCGGCGCTGACAGACTTCATCTTCATGGTCAAGGGCACGTCGTACATGTTCGTGACCGGCCCAGACGTGGTAAAGACCGTCACCCACGAAGAGGTGACGCACGAAGAGCTCGGTGGTGCCGATACGCATGCCGAGCGCAGTGGTGTGGCCCATTTCACGTATGATAACGAAGTTGACTGTTTGCTCGCCGTCCGAAAGCTCACGTCATACCTGCCCCTGAATAATCGCGAGACACCACCGCTACGCCCCACTGATGATGCCTCGGCGCGCATGTGCGACAAGCTCCGCACCATCGTCCCGACGAATCCGAATCAGCCCTACGATATCAAGGAAGTGATCCGCGATGTGGTAGACGAGGCCGACTTCTTTGAGGTCCATGCCGAGTTCGCTACCAACATCATCTGCGGCTTTGCTACACTCGACGGTATGCCCGTTGGTATCGTTGCCAATCAGCCGGCATCATTGGCCGGCGTGCTTGATATCAATGCCAGTGTGAAGGGGGCAAGGTTCGTGCGCTTCTGCGACGCCTTTGGCATTCCGCTGATCGTCTTCGAAGATGTACCAGGCTTCCTGCCCGGCACCGACCAGGAGTGGCGTGGCATCATCCGCCATGGCGCCAAACTGTTGTACGCATTCTGCGAGGCGACGGTGCCCAAACTGACGGTGATTACGCGGAAGGCCTACGGCGGCGCATACGACGTGATGAGCTCCAAGCACATCCGTGGCGATTACAATGTGGCATGGCCCACGGCCGAGATCGCCGTGATGGGCGCCAAGGGTGCAGTCGAGATCCTGTATCGCAAGGAGATCGCCGATGCAGCCGACAAGGCGCAACGCTCGCAGGAACTGCAAGACGCCTACAACGATCAGTTCGCCAATCCCTACGAAGCGGCAGAACGCGGCTACGTCGACGACGTGATCGAACCACAGGAAACACGCACAAAACTCATCCGCATGCTCCATGTGCTGCGCACCAAGGAAGACACCAATCCGTGGAAGAAGCACGGGAATATTCCGTTGTGATCAAGGGGTAGCAGGTTCGTTGACACACCTCAAGGTACACGTCTACCATGGCCTCTACATAGGCGATACTCTCGTGGGATGTACAGAGCACCCAGACACGTACTCCGTGACTGGAGGCCAAGGCCAACCGTAAAAATTGCGTCCTTGCTGATGGTCTAACGCTGTTATCAATGACAGCAGACACCGCACAGTTTCCGTCGCAATGCTCCTGATAAGATCCATCAACAGATCCCGACATGGCGTCGGGACATGGCTCTGCCGTGGGCGCGTGGCCACAGGTACCGCTGCGACCTCTCATGATCGCAGCAGCTCGGCGCCAGTTTCCGTTCATCAAAATGTTGATATCTCTTCCTTGGAGTTGCGTTCTAAAACGCGTAAACAGTGATCACATAGTCCAGTGTATCGGTTCACCACTGAAGGGACAGCGTTATGAAGTACGTCGCGTTATTGGCCATGTGCATCCTGTTGGCAAGCAGCAGGCTGTACGCTCAACAGGAGCATGTTACGAATGGGAATTTTAGTGAAGCCTACATCAACGGGGCACCGTTTGGGAATCCTTGTCAACTAGACCAGGACGGCATCGATAAAAACCGGCGCAATGTTGTAGGATGGACATCTGGATCTGCAGCAACTCCTGATTACTTCCGTGAATGCTCAACTCCGGAAACGTTTGGTGTTCCTCTCAATCGATTCATTAATCATGATATTCCAGACGGTACTCCGAATAGCGAGGTGTCGGCCTACGCCGGCATCTACATGTTTGATGCAAATACGATCTACAGGGAATACTTACGCAATGCACTTAGTGTTCCACTCGAAAGTGGAAAGTGGTATGTCGTATCATTCAAGATCGCAGCGGGACTGGATGGTCCTTGGTGGGCGGACCCAACAAAGGGTTTTGGCGCGGTCGCAAATGCGATTGACGCAATCGACGTCGTGCTAACGGGTAAGGCAGATGGTAAATCATACTATCAGGGAACCAATGGTGTCCTTAAGCCCCCTGCAAGATTCAGCCCTCAAGAGATTCAAATCAGGGCGGAGGAGATCGGAACCGAGAAGTATTTCTACAATCAGGAGTTTCCTCATTGGATAGAAGTTTCACGCCTATTCAAGGTCGAGGGCGAGGATAAGACCGACCTATTCATTGGTAGCCTAGCTGGAGATTTAGTTGCGGATCGGAATATAAAACTCATTGGAGAGGACTTGGGACCCAATGGGTTTGGCCAGGTATACAAGCAAATGGTATATGCCTTCATTGATGATGTCAGTATCAAAGAAGTGCCGTGCTCCGACTGCGGTGCCATAAAGGTTCTTGTCGAGCGCGACGAATCGCGAATTGACTGCTGTTACAACATCACAATTGTCAATGATGGCAATTGCGACGTATTTGGCGGGGAACTGTCGTACAAGCTTATAGCGGATGATGGTCGCGAGATAACGGTACCTATACCTGATTTCACTACAGTTCCTGCCGGTGGCTATGCAGTATTCAAGTGGTGCAATGATGCCCTTGCTGGACAAAGTGCCAAGCTGCGCGTCGTTCTCTCATTGCCTGACCGCGAATGCACATGGGACTTTACGGTCGATTGTGAACAAAAGCCTAAGTGTTCCGACTGCAAATCGCTCGCAGTGCGTGTTCAGCAGGACAAAGATGCTGCTGGCTGCTGCTTTGATATCGATATTGCGAACGATGGCAACTGCGACGTGATAGCTGCCAAGGCATACTTCAGAGATGAGGATGCTTCGTACGAGGGCGAGATACCGTTACTTCCATTCAAGCCAATACCAGGTGGTGGCTTCGCCAAATTCAGATGGTGTAATGATGGCCTTGTTGGTCGCCAAGGTATCATTCGCGTCGTGCTGACTATGTCGGATAATCGAACATGCGAGTTTGAAATCCCCATCAAGTGCGAAGTACCTGATAAATGCTGCGACTTGATGAAGGTCACCGCACGACCATACACGAGTCGAGACCTCTTACCGCTGCCAAACCCGTGCTGTGGCGCTACGGTGATCGAGGCTACACTTGATTACGTCAACGACATGTGTGATCCGATTCATGAGTTTAGGATCAGCGGTGGCGGAAGGCCTAGCTATATCATGAAGCGGGGGCAGCCGATAACATTTGCGACCAGAACCATCCTGCTGGGTATTGAATGTGGCGGACCCGACTGCCCGTGCACACGCAAGGTGCAGGCCCTCAACGCGAGGGGAGAGGTCATCTGCGAAACCAACATTACGCTGCCGAAGTGCAGTACGCCACCACCACCAGACCTTGATCCAGGCCCAGGCGGTTTTCAAAAGCAGCGTCAGGAAGACACGCCTCAGACACCGACTACGTGTCTTACGATCTCGGCGGCAAAACTGGTCGACCTGCGCGGGCGCGTGGTAACGTCGTTCAGCAATGCTGTCGCGCTCGACGATCAGCTGATCACCAAGCTGTCCGACATGGGGATTCCCGCGGGCCTCTACGTCATCTCGGGTCTTGACCCGAACGGACAACCCTGTTCGAAGTCGGTGCTCGTGCCCTGATCCATTCGAACATCGCAGTATCAACACCCCTTGGGCGCCTTGCCCAAGGGGTGTTGTTCGTTATCGCGTCATCCATGGCTGCTGCCAACGGGTGCAGCCCTGGTCCGGTCACGCGTACGCGCCCGAGCCAGTACGTTTGCCCACGGCCGAGATCGCCGTGATGGGCGCCAAGGGTGCCGTCGAGATCCTGTATCGTAAGGAGATCGCTGACGCGGCAGACAAGGCACAACGCTCGCAGGAACTGCAAGACGCCTACAACCATCAGTTCGCCAATCCCTACGAGGCGGCAGAACGCGGCTACGTCGACGACGTGATCGAACCACAGGAAACACGCACAAAACTCATCCGCATGCTCCACGTGCTGCGCACCAAGGAAGACACCAATCCGTGGAAGAAGCACGGGAATATTCCGCTGTGATAGGACGGTAGCGCATCACATTGAGCCGCTGCAAGGAGGCACGGACGCGAGTCAGATCGCAGCTGTAACGTCCGCCAAAGACATTTGCAGTATGGCATCCAGCGGTGTTGCATCGGGAGCGACGACAATAAGTGGTGCTTTCCCGTGTTGCCGCCTGAATGCTTCTGCGCCATGATATGCGCGGCGAGCATCACCCGACTTAACTTCTAGAAGAACCGGACCACGAGGCGTGTTCAGGACGAAATCAACCTCAGTGTTACCCTCTCGCCAGTACTCCACGCAAGTTGGTGTACCCTTTGTAATGCTCATAAGATGAGCCCCCACGGCTGACTCGATGATCTGTCCTCGAAGGGTAGGGTCAAGATGAGTCGCCACAAGTGGTAAACCTAGTACCGACGTAACAAGCGCGGGCGCCGTCGATGCAAGTTTTGGACTTGCTGCCCGAGAGCGTGCTGTTGTTGCTGAGTATTTCTCAAGACCGGTCAACAGACCGCAGTCCGACAATAATGTGAGATAATGCGATATCGTGGCTGCATTTCCGGAGTCCTGAAGCTGACCAAGCAACTTCTGCAGCGAAATGATCTGTGCGCTGGATGCCGTGCCAAGCACGAACAGATTCCTCAGCAGCGCTGGTTTATCGATACGTTCCAGTGACAAGACGTCCAATGCAAGCGTACTCTCAATGATGGATTCCCGCATGTACGAGAGCCAACGATCAGGATCACTGCGCAGGGCCATGGGGCCCGGATAGCCACCCACGGCTAGGTACTCGTCGAGCGTGCAGTCAAATGCTCCCTGCATTTCAGGCCAGGTCCAGTGGTGAGCACGCAGTACTTCAAATCGGCCGGCGAGACTCTCGGACATACCTTTGCGGATCAACATTGTCGACGAGCCGGTAAGCACGACCT
>VFFB01000137.1 GCA_018882585.1 Candidatus Kapaibacterium sp. | reverse complement strand
ATGATAGGTCGTGCCTGTCGTTGCATCTGCGGTGATGCCCGAAGCCGTAGTAATGACGTTGTTGCTGGAGTTCGATACTGTCATTGCCAGCGACGTCGGCTGGGCCGATACGGAAGACCAGTTCGAGGGCATACCGTTGCCGTTGCCGTCGCTGACTTCGATGCGCAGGGACTGATCAGACGTCCAGCGCATGCGCGAGGTAGACGCCCAGGCGTTGTTGGATGCATCCCAGTAGAGTGTGCTGCCGGCTTGTGCCGTCTCAGGAACACCGGTCAGCGTGGCGTATTCGAGCTTTGAGCCCTGGGCATTTGTGCGTAGCACCTGGCCCGGACGTCCCAGGGTATCAAGGCCCGTTCCGCCCATTGGATGGGGGAGCACACCGGTGACGTGCGCGCGCAGGCTGACGGCGCGGTCGGCGATCTTCTCGCCGGTGACAGAGGCTCGACCGAGTTTTTCGGTCGTCACGGCGCTATCGGCGATCACCGACGTGGCAACACTGCCCCTTGCCAGTTTCGGTGTAGTAACGGCGCTGTCGGCAAGCAGGGGAGTTGTGATGGCTGCGGGGGCGATCTTCTCGGTCACGACGGCGTGACGGTCGAGCGTTCGTGCCGTGATGGCATTGTCGGCGATCTTGCCGTTCAGGACGGTCTTATCCGCCAGCTTGAAGGATGTCACGCTACCTTCGGCAAGGTGAAGGGTGCGGACGGATTGGGCTGCGATCGACGGATTGGGATAGTCGCCCGTGAGGTCGCCGCCGGCGCGACCTGTTGGCGGCAGCGTGGTCGGGATGACGCCGAAGGCAAGTTTCGTGCTGGTGATGGCACCCGTGGCGATCTTCGAGCCCGTGACGGCACCGTTGGCAAGCTTGTCGTTGGTGATGGCACCATCACGCACGCTCAGATCTACAATGGGGCCCGTAGGGTTGGCTGCGGTGAGTGTACTGTCGCTGGACCATACGCGCGTGATGGCCGAGCGGATGTCCGGAGCCGTGATCGTGATGCTGTCACCGCGCGTCGACACAACGATGCCATTGCGGCCGGCAATCGCAACGTTGCCGTCGGCACCATTAACGGACCTGACCACACCGGCGGCATCGGCGCTGAGGCCAGAGGCTACCGCTGCGCGGTCGGCCGTAAAGGCCGAAGGTACGGTGCCAAGCCGGGTGCGCGGCCATACGGCGTCGGTCTTCGGTAGCGACAACTCAAGCCAGACCGCCCGCGAGAAGTCCACGCGGCGCAGCAGTTCCGGGCGCGTAGCGCCGATCTGCATGGTGAACAGGCCACGCGCAAGACGAACATTCTGCTCTTCTTCGAACAGCAGCGTTCCCGTACTCGGACTGTCATACAGCCGTACCAACAGGGAATAGTCGCCGTCGGGAAGCATCTTGGAATCCCGATCGGTGAGCAAGCCCTGATAGGAAATGAACGACTGCCCAGCTTGCTGCTGGGCTGTCAGCACGGCCGCCGATGCCAGCAGCAGAAGCGCGGCAGCGACGTTGGCGATCACTGATGTATGGCGTCCCACCATGAAGTCCTCCAATGTAACCTGCCGCAGAACCACCCGTTCCACGGTCGTTGATTTCCACATTACGTTGTGTGCAAGACTCGAAATATACAGTGCGACGGCGATGTGTGTGGAAAAAGCTTTGCCGACGTTTGTACGGTGAAGTTTCTAAACATCATTACCGTAAATGGGTTGGAAAAAACAACTAATGTGTCCGGCCGCCCTATGCTTGAGCGGTGCTGTGATGTTTCGTGACACGCAGAACAACGCGGACCGACACGAGGTAGGCAGCGACGATGGCGCCAAGCCATGGCCAGTAGGCTGCAGGCAAGGGGATGAAGCCAAGCGATTGCGCAACCGGCGAGAACGGAATGGCGATGGCTGCGGCAACGATGATGCACAGACTTGCCACCAAGGCAAGGCTTGGACGTGGGCGCCTCCATGGCAGTTGTGTACTGCGGATAGCAAGGATCACAAGGGTCTGCGTGCAGATCGACTCAATGAACCATCCGGTGTGGAACAGGGAGGGTGCCGATATCGCGTTCATGGCGAAGACCATGACGGCAAAGGTTGCATAGTCGAAGACCGAACTCACGGGTCCGGCGATGAACATGAAGGACCGCATGTCGTCGATGTTCCACTGCCGAGGTCTGGCCGTCCAGGCGTCATCGACGGTGTCTGTCGGGATGGCCAACTGCGACAAGTCGTACAGCAGGTTGTTCAGAAGGATCTGAATGGGCAGCATCGGCACGAAGGGCAGCAGGATGGAAGCGCCAACGTAACTCAGGACGTTGCCTACGCTGGAACTCGTCGTCATCCGAATGTACTTGACAACGTTGCCGAAGACGCGTCGTCCGGCCAGCAGTCCCTCGTGCAGCACAAGTAGTTGCTGGTCGAGCAACACCAGGTCGGACGCTTCGCGGGCGATATCGACGGCTGTATCGACGCTGATGCCGACGTCGGCACGGCGCAGCGCAAGCGCATCGTTGATGCCATCGCCAAGGAATCCCACAACGTGGCCGCACCGCTGCAGGGCTGCGATGATGCGCTCCTTGTGCAACGGCTCCAGCCGGACAAAGATCGACGCGGTTTCGACGCAGTGTTCCAGCTCGGCGTCGGTCATGGCGGCAACGTCAGTACCGGACACAACGTCATCGGCTTGCATGCCGACCTTGCTGCAGACGTAGCGCGTTGCCAGAGCGCTGTCACCCGTCAGCACCATCACACGCACATGCGACGCGCGAAGCGCGTCGATGGCTGCCGCCGCCGATTCCTTGGGCGGATCCAGAAAGGCAAGGAATCCTTCAAGATGCAGGTCATGCTCGTCGTCGACGCTGCAGCGGTCCGCCGTTGCAGGCAGCACTGCCGTAGCCACGGCCACCACGCGGAAGCCGGACTCCTGCAGCGATCGTGCCGTTTCCATGGCCTGAGTGGGAACGTCGATGCAGTCGCGCAGGACTTCTTCGACGGCACCCTTGCAGATGAGCATTGTGGCACCCGCACCATTACGAAGCATCACCGAGATGCGACGTCGGTGAAAGTCGAACGGATTTTCGTCGAACTTTTGCCATCCTTCTCGCTGCACGATCGCTTCCTCGAGGTGCTCGTGGTCGAGCACGGCATTGTCCATCAGGTTCTTCAGGCCCGCTTCGAAGTAGCTGTTCAGGTACCCAAGGTGCAGGACGGCTTCGCTGTCGCTGCCATCCGGGGTGACGTGTCGCATCAGGATGACCTTGCCCTGCGTGAGCGTCCCGGTCTTGTCGGTACACAGCACGTCGATCGCCCCAAGGTCCTGCACGGCCGACAGGCGTTTGACGATGACCTGTCGACGCGAAAGCGCCATGGCACCGTTCACAAGGTTGACGGTCACGATCATCGGCAGCATCTCGGGCGTCAACCCCACGGCCACTGCAATGCCGAACAGCAAGGCCTCGACCCAGTCACCGCGCATCAGGCCGTTCAGGATGGTGACGGTAGGTGCCAGCACAACAATGATGGTGATCATCAGCCACGTCAGCCGGTCGATCCCCGCATCGAACGCCGTAGGGCCCCGCCGCTTGGCAAGGTGCGTCGCTACCGCGCCAACAAATGTGCGGTCACCCGTAGCCAGCACGACAGCCGTGCAGTACCCTGTCTGCACCGTTGCCCCCTGAAAACACAGCGTGGGGTGGTCAAGGGGCGAGGTGACGACTTCCTGCGAACGCGTGGCGTCCTTCTCGATGGGAAACGACTCGCCCGTAAGCAGACTCTGATCGACGTGCATGTCGTCCGACGTGATCAGTCGCACATCGGCCGGCACCATGTCGCCGGCTGCGAGTGATACGATGTCGCCGGGCACAAGATCTCGCACGGGCACCTGCTGGGATGCGCCGTCGCGGATGACGGTCGTGCTGACATGGATGCGCTCGCGCAGATGCCGCGCGGCCTTGTCTGAGCGCGACTCCTGCGTGGTACGCAGGACGACGCCGATGACGAGCATGACGCCGATGATGATGGCTGCGCGCAGGTCGTTTGACAGGACGGCAAGCACGCACAGGACGATCAGCAGCAGGACAAGGGGGTTGCGAATATCGTCAACCAGGTGACGAAGGACGGAGACGCGTTCGGCGCGCTCGACATCGTTAGGACCGAAGACAGCTCGCCGCTGCTCGACGTCGGCTTTCGCAAGTCCCTGCGCCGAGGTCTGCATCTCATACAGCACGTCAGCGGCATTTGCCGCGGCATGTCGCAGCAGTACCTCGCGATCCATTCGTACAGGCTTGTCCGTCATGCCGATAACGTACGTGTTATGTCGGTACCATACAACCGCAGGGGAACTGATACCTGCACAAATGCCGTTCTGCGACCCATGACGCACACCATCATCAACGTCAGCGCAAACCTCAGACTCGACGATCATCCGGCTTTTGCCAAGGCCTGTGCATCGTCAGCAACGTTACTTGCCGTTGTAGATCTCGATCCGACATGGTTCACACCGACGGCGCTTGGCTTTCCGCGCATCGGACCTCATCGCGCAGCCGTTATGCTGCAGGCCATTGCGGCTTTCCGAAGCCGGCTTACGTCAATGGGCTCGGACCTGCTGGTCCGCATCGGTCCTGCCACCATCGACGCACGTCGTCGGCGGGCCGAAGCATCCATGCTCCTGCACGTCGATGATCTGCCATTCAGCGCAGCCAACGCTCCGTCGGTCTTTACGGCCATGCGTCAGCGCATCGAGCGCGCAGGCGTGCGCCCACGTCTGCCCGTTGATGCGCCCGTCTACGTACCGCCGCCACCGTCCGACGTGCAATTCGTGCCCACGCCGACGCTGGCCGACCTTGGTGTCGAAACGATGCCCCCTGACCCCCGATCATCGTTCCCATATCAGACAATGGGATGGGGAGGGGGCGAGGACGATGCCTTGGCGAATGTTGCAGACTACTTCGCCTCGGAACGGCCACATACGTACAAACAGACACGCAACGGCCTGGCGGGAACCGACTACTCCAGTAAATGGTCAACATGGTTAGCACATGGCAGCATCTCGCCGCGTCGCATCATGCACATGCTTACGGATTTCGAGCAGCGCAACGGAGCGAACGACAGCACGTACTGGCTGTGGTTTGAACTGCTGTGGCGAGACTTCTTCCGGATGACCGAACGTGCTGAGGAGATTGATGTGCGTGCACTTCGACCGACAGCGTCGTTCGAGGCATGGCGGACCGGTAGAACAGGGCAGCCATTCGTTGACGCCGCAATGCGCGAGCTTGCCGCTACGGGCTACACGAGCAACCGCATGCGGCAGATCGCAGCGAGTTATGCCGTGCACGACCTTGGCATCGACTGGCGTCTGGGCGAGGCGTGGTTTGCGTCGATGCTTGTCGACTACGATCCGTGGTCGAATACCGGCAACTGGAAGTACGTGGCCGGTGTGGCCCACGATCCGAAGGGGGGACGCAGGTTCGACCCCATCAAGCAGGCCGAGATGTACGATTCCGACGGCGCCTATCGTGCGTTGTGGAGTACGCCATGACGATACGACTCATCCTTGGCGACCAGTTGAACGAACAGCACTCGTGGTTTCGTGATGTGGACGACAGCGTCTGCTACGTCATGATGGAGACCCGCTCCGAGACCGACTATGTCATCCACCACGCCCAGAAGGTCCTTGCCATCTTCGCTGCCATGCGGGCCTTCGCGTGTACGTTGCGCGGGCGCGGTCATCGCGTACGCTACATAGCCATCGACGATGCCGATAATCCACAGACGTTCGAGCGCGCACTTTCCAACATCATCGAGCAGGAGGGGGCATCGCGGTTCGAGTGGCAGGCACCCGACGAATGGCGTCTGGACCAAGAGCTGCGGCGCATTGCCGAGGCACTCCGCATCGACCACGCCATGGTCGACACGGAGCATTTCTACACATCGCGCGGCGAAGCCGCGGCCGTCTTTGCCGGGCGCAAACAATGGCGCATGGAAACGTTCTACCGCGCCATGCGCGTCAGACACGGCGTGTTGCTCGAGGCCGACGGATCGCCTGTCGGCGGCGAATGGAACTACGACACCGAAAATCGCGCAGCATGGCGCGGCGCGCCGCCGGTACCACTTGATGTACGACCGCGGCATGACCACACGGAGCTGTGGAATACCATTGTGC
>VFFB01000136.1 GCA_018882585.1 Candidatus Kapaibacterium sp. | reverse complement strand
GCTGTACACCGTGTGATTACAGCACGTATATTCAGTCGTTCAACTGACGAAAAGCCGCTCCGTATGCGCTCCTCCCGCACATTTCGCCGCTCAATCACCAGCACGGTCATCGCCGCGTTAAGTCTGCTGCTGACGGGACTGACGTCCACCGCCACAGGCAGCATTCATGCCGTGCATGCCTCGGTGCCCAAGGCAGATTCCGGGGGCATCTTCATAAGCCCTGGTGAGGTTATCGAAGACCCCGCCGATTCGGCAACATCCTTCAACCTTGATATTCCAACGGGGCTGATCGAGTTATCGGCCGAACAACTTGCCCTGATCGGCGTTCGCTATGACACGGCGACCATTTCGTACATCGAGGAAGGCCTGAAGTTCAATGTCCGCACCACCGGCATTGCCATCAGCGGCAGCAACGGCGTCACCGACAAGCGGACTCCACGACACGTAACGCTGTACAAGCGGGGACGTAACATGGCCTCGTGGAAGCGGATGTCGACCGAGGGAGACGTCGACGAACTTGTTGGCATCCGCGTTCGGTTGTTCGACGCCAAGGCCAAGCCCAACCATCGCGAGGCCGTCGTCGTTATCTGGTGTGTTCCGCCTATTGATGTGCCGGTTCAACAGGACCGTGTGCAGGAGACCGGCCCACCCTTAGGCAATGCCGACTCCGTTGCACCCGAAGAACCGACACTTACACGAACGGCGATCCGCCCCAATCCCGTAGCTGGTTCCGTTGCCATGCTGAGCGTGACGGTCGCACGCCCGTGCAACGCCACAGTGACGATCTACGACATGCTTGGTGGCATGGTCCGACTGGTCGCTGCCGACACCCCGCTCTATGCAGGTACACAGGACATTCCACTCGAGAACCTCCACGAGCTTTCGCAGGGAATGTACCTTGTCGTCGTTGACGCGCCTGCATCAAAAGAGCGCCAAGTTCGACGCATGCTGATCGAACGCTGATCAGCGTAGATTGCGGGCCAGTAGACTCAATCCTCTTTGCGCCTGACAACGTAGATATCAAGGCCGCCACGTCCGCCGGGACGGTTCGACGCGAACAGCAGCGTCCCGTCTGCCAGCATGCACGCATCGGTCTCGTCGAACTCGGTGTTGAGCCAGTCCAGCGGCGTCGGCTCCTGCCAGGTCCCATCCTCGTAGACCGTCAGGAACAGATCCATGCCCCCTCGGCCACCATATCCGTCCGAGGCGAACAGCAAGGAATCGTTGCCGATGAAGACGGGCGTCATCTCGTTGCCGGTAGAATTGATGACGGAGCTAAGGGGCGATGGTGTACTCCACTCGCCGCCCGACATGCGTTCACTGATGTAGAGATCCAATCCGTTGCCGTCCTCACGCTGGTCGCGCGCAACGATCATACGCGTGCCGCTTGCCGACAACGTTGGATGCGAACAGAAGAATTCACCGTTCATGATCTCAATGGGCAATCCGGCGTTCAACTGTGCACCGTCGCGCAGCACGCTGATGATCCCCACCTGCGGCCGCGCCGAACGCATGATGTAGGCCGCTGCAACGGCATCGCCGCTGGCGCTGAATGATGCGAAGGCACGATGCTTTCCGGTTTCGTTCAAGGTTCCGCCGACGTTGGTCACGGAAGCGTCATCGAACAAGGACGTCCCTTGCCCGTTGCCGGTCCGGACCACATAGATCGCAGCCGTGCCAGACCGTTCCGAGGTGAGGTAGATGCTGCCGCCTACAGGATCAAATCGCGGTCCATAGTCGTCGGCATCGGAATTGATTCCGGACACATGCACCGGTATGCCATACCTGCTGGCAAGGTCCTGCGTCATGATCGCCTGTGCCGATGCAGACTGTAGTACCGCAAGACCGAGGATGGCGGCTAGAAGAAGCTTATACACCGCGCGTCTCCGGACTCCAGACAAATTTGTGCACCTGCAGCTGAAACCGTGCCGGCAGCTTGTCGTCGAGCATCCAACGTACCAACTCGACGAACGGGACGGTATCGAACGCACATGACAGCAGAACCGCCGCCGTGCGACATCCAAGATCATATCGCCGGATGATGTCTCGGGCAAACTCATAGTCGGCACGCGATGCAATGACAAACTTGACCTCGTCCTGCGGACGCAGGATCGAAAGGTTGTCATAGTGATTCAGCGACTCCATTCGCGAGTCCGGACACTTGACGTCGATGATGGCGATGGATCGCGGATCAAGGCACGCAATGCTCACGTGGCCACCCGTTTCGACGGCAACGGTATAGCCTTGATCGCACAGGTGCGTGATCAACGGAAACACATTCCACTGCTCAAGGGGCTCGCCTCCGGTGAACTCGACGAATCTTGTACCGATGTGTTCAATGGCTTGGACGATGTCGGCTCCGGTCATCGGCGTACCGCCGTGCCGCTTATCCAGCGCATACGGCGTATCACACCACACACATCGAAGCTTGCATCCCTGCAGCCTGATAAAGGTGCACGGCATGCCCGTACGAGTGCCCTCGCCTTGGATGGAATGAAAGATCTCGTTGACAGAGAACGGCAATGTCAACGGATCGTCCGTGGGAATGGCTACCGGCGTGGGCTGCTGCATCATGTCGTACAAAAGTACGAGACGCCGCTCATGCCACCGTCATGAAGGTCGCCGATCCCTCGAACAGCGCGATCAGTCGCTCGCGGATTCCGGAATGATCGGGGCGCTGCAAGCGTGGGTCGGCACGCAGCATACCAAATGCTGCATCGCGGGCAACGGCAATCAGCGGAGTATCGGCAACCAGATCGACGAAGCGGAACTCGGGAAGACCGCTCTGACGTGTACCGAGCATGTCGCCCGGACCACGCAGTTTCAGGTCGACCTCGGCAATGCGAAAGCCATCTGTCGTCTCCTCCATGGTCCGCAAGCGGATCGCCGCCGAAGCCCTGTCGGCCGCCGTTTCTGACCGCTGCAACTGATACCGGAAGTAGTCCTTCGTTGCCAGATAGCAGTATGACTGCTCTGCGCCGCGCCCCACACGTCCACGCAGCTGGTGCAGCTGTGACAACCCGAAACGTTCGGCATTCTCGATCAGCATCACCGTGGCATTCGGCACGTCAACGCCTACTTCGACAACGGTCGTGGCCACCAGGATGTCGTAGTCGCCCTGCAGAAAGGCTCGCATCACGTCTTCCTTTTCATACCACAGCATCTGCCCATGCAGCAACCCCACACGCAGGTCTGGGAACACTTCGTGCTGGAGCGTCTCGTGGTGCTCGACAGCTGACTTCAGCTCGAGCTTGTCGCTCTTCTCGACAAGTGGGTAGACGATGTAGGCCTGACGACCGCGCCGTATCTCGGCTCGGATCATCTCGTGGACCACTGACAGCTGCGACTCGAACACCACCTCTGTACGTATGGGCTTTCTGTTCGCCGGCAACTCGTCGATGACCGATACATCAAGGTCGCCATAGAGCGTCATCGACAGCGTCCGCGGAATGGGCGTGGCCGACATCACAAGGATGTGCGGGGTCTGTGTTCGATCCTCGAACGATTGCTTGGCAAGTGAACTCAGCGCAGCGCGTTGCGCCACGCCAAAGCGGTGCTGCTCATCGATGACGATGAGTCCAAGTCGTTGATAGGTGATGCTCGCCTCGAACAGTGCATGCGTCCCCACGATGATGTTGGCCTGCCCCGATGCAATGGCCTCGGCCACCTCGGCACGGATCTTCTTGCGCTGACCGCCAACAAGCTGCACCACGTTCACATCCAACCCGTCAACCATCCGCCGAATACCGTTGTAGTGTTGTTCGGCAAGGATCTCGGTAGGGGCCATGATCAACGTCTGATAGCCCGAGTCGATCGCATCGAGCATGCTGAGCAGGGCCACCACGGTCTTACCCGAGCCGACGTCGCCTTGCAGGAGGCGGTTCATGGGTGTACCCGACGACATGTCGTCGACGATCTCGCGGATAACGCGGCGTTGCGCCGTCGTCAGCGTGAACGGCAAGCGATCCACGAGTGCACGCGCTCGCGGACTCTTCGGGTCGACCACGCATCCGCGATCCGGACGCTTGCGCGAGGAAGCACGCGCGGCCAGCAGCAGCTCGAAGAAAAACAACTCTTCGAACTTCATGCGCCGTTGTGCCGCCACAACGTTCGCCAGCACCGTCGGCCGGTGCAGCTCCCGCAGCGCATCCTGCAGCGTCACAAGGTTGTGTTCGGCGCGCAGCGCGTCCGGCAACGGATCGGTCATCTGCTCGGCCGTCCGCTCGATCACCTGGTCTACCATCTGCCGGAACAGCTTCATGGTGATGCCGGCGTTGCGCATGCCCTGCGTGAGCGTGTAGTTGGGCAGGATGACACCGGCACGATACCCGGCCACATCGTCGTCGTCGATCCGCTCAAGCTCGGGATGGGTGAACGACAGACGATTCCAGCGCTGATCGAATTCCGGACGTCCCGACATCACAACGTATCGACCCGGTTCCAGGACGCGCTTGTAGTACTCGACCATGTTCCAGAAGACAACTTGGGCCGTCACGCCACTGCCGTCGGCAACCGTCACGGTGAGCATGGTCTTGCCACGACCATAGCGCCCCTCCTGCATCGACACGATGCCGACAATGATGGTCACTTCCGAGGTGACGCGCGCGAGCGTGGCTGCGTCGGACCGAGCCCAAACGTCGTCGCGTCCGTGCACACCGGCCAGTTCAGCCAAGGTGCGCGACCCGTCGCGATTGACGTAGCCACGAGGCACATACAGCAGGACGTCCTGCGGTGTACGCAGTCCTTCCTTGGCAAGAACTTCGGCACGTTTGGGACCTATCCCCTTCAGGTACTGCAGGGGGAGCACCTGTTCCATGCGTCACTCACGGATGCTGGCGGGCAAAGACAATGAAGTCGGTCGACGGCGGCACGTGTCCATGCGCGCGGACGATCGTCGCCAGCTCGTGCGCATGATGCGTCGAATGGTTGATCACGTGCATCACGATATCGGCAAGAGACATCGTCAGCTCCTCGCCTTCGAGCGTCGTAAACGAGACCGGCACATCAAGCTCGTCATCGGCCACGGTGTCCAGCCAGGCGATCCATGCCGCCGTGTCATCCACGCAGCGTCCGATGGCCTCTGCAACAGGAACGACGTCGCGCGGCGACGTTCGGATGCGACCGTCGCGAACGCGCTGCAGCCAGAGCCGACGTGCGAACACGATGTGGTTGCAGATCCACAGCACACGATCGTTGTCAAGCAGGTTGGCCTCTGAAAGCGCAACGTGATGACGCTCAAGCACCCACGGTCCGTGCCGTAGCATGCGCATGGCCATGGTGCGGATCGTCATGACCGCGGCTCGATGAAGTGCAACCAGTTGTGAGTATCCTCGGCCTGGCCCGAACGGATCTCGTTCAGCCGACGCCGCAGGTCGAACATGATGCGGTCGGGCTGCACATCAAGCGCCAGCTCGACCCCGTCTATGCTGATGGCTCCGATAGGAGCGATGGCTGCTGCCGTGCCCACGCCGAAGGCCTCGGAAACGCGACCCGAAGGTATGCCGCTCACAAGTTCGTCGATGGTCACCCTTCGCTCGACAACGCTATAGCCCATGTCGCGCGCAAGCGTGATCACCGAGTCGCGTGTGATGCCATCCAGGATCGTGTCGGTCAGGGCCGGCGTCACGAGTTCTCCGTCGATCACGAACATCACATTCGTCGCGCCGGACTCTTCGATCGCCTCGTGTTCGCGGGCATCCGTCCACAGCACCTGGTCGAAGCCCTGATTCTGCGCAAGCTTCGTTGGCAGCATTGCAGCGGCATAGTTCCCCGCACACTTTGCATATCCGGTTCCGCCCGGAGCGGCACGCACATACTCGCGCTCCACCTTCACGCGCAGCGGCTTGGAGAACATCGGTCGGAACGGCCCGCCCAAGACGATGAACAGAAACTCCTCGGAAACCTTCAGGCCCATGCGTTCCTCGCTGGCAAAGACGAAGGGTCGCAGATAGAATGCTGCATCCGGACCCTGCGGCACCCAGCCGTGGTCGACACGCACAAGGGTGTGTACGGCCTCAGTGAACAGCTCTTCGGGCAACGTCGGCATGCACATCCGCTCGAGCGATCTGTTGAAGCGTGCGTGATGTTTCGGCGTGCGGAAGACGGCGATCCGATCGTCATGCATGCGGAAGGCTTTCATGCCCTCGAAGACGATCTGTGCATAATGCAGCCCAAGTGCAAACGG
>VFFB01000135.1 GCA_018882585.1 Candidatus Kapaibacterium sp. | reverse complement strand
GTTGTTGAGTGACCGGCCATGCCTGACACTGTGCGCAAACGCGTTGAGCTGTTGCTCCGAGGCCTGCTGCGGAAGATGCTCACAGGAAGCAGAGAGCCGCAGCTGATCGACCATGCCGTGTCGGTGATGCCCGCCGGACGTCCACTGCGCATGCTGCTGCTGCGGCAGGATCGCATAGGCGACGTGTTCGTGTCGGAGCCCCTGATTCGTGCGCTACGCGAGGCATTTCCGACGTCGGTGATCGATGTGGTGCTGAGTCCGAACAACTTGGCGGCACGGCATGCCATTGCATCGTTGATCGACGACGTGCTGATCTACCGAAAACGCATTGTCGACGTAGTGCGCCTTATGCGCACGATGCGCAACCGGCGGTACGACGTGATGATTGACCTGATGGACAATCCCTCGACAACGTCCACGCTGTTGCTGCGCCTTTCTGGCATTCCAATTCGCATCGGCATCGATAAGGCCAACCGACAGGCCTATTCGCACGTCGTGCCGCTGCTGGATCGGTCGCGCGTACATATCGTCGAGCGACTTGCGAACCTGCTGATGCCCTTTGGTATCAACCCCGGTACTGTCGCACTCGACCTTCGGTATCCGTGTTCCGAGCAGGAGGTGCAGCGTGCTCGACAGCGACTGGGATCAGATCCGCGTCCGGCACTTGCCGTGAACATCACGGGTACCGATCAGGCGCGCAGGTTCGGTGTTGACCAATGGGCCGACGTCATTCGCATGATCCGCGAACGCCACCGCGATTGGCGCGTGGTGCTGATGTCGGCACCGTCCGACGTTGACGTGTTGCACCAGCTTGCACGCGAGACCGGAGCAGACCTTGTTGAACCCTCGTCGTCGTTTCATGACTTTGCCGTTACCGTGCTGCAGTGTCAGGCACTCATCACGGCCGATACGTCCATCGTTCACGTCGCGGCTGCCCACAAGCTGCCACAGGTCGTCATGTATGTCCATGCCAACCCGGCCCTGATGCCTTGGTATCCGTATGCATCACCGCACGTCGCACGCTGCGCATCGTCGCAGGTCCGCGACATCCCGGCAGTCGACGTCGCAGATGCTGTTGATGCGCTATTTTTGCGCATTGCCACTTCCTGACACACCATGAGCTTTGAACAGCGGACGATCTCCTGCGGCGCGTTGCGTCCGGAGCACGACACACAGCATGTCACCCTTAACGGTTGGGTGAATGCCCGACGCGATTACGGTGGAATCATCTTTCTGGACCTACGAGATCGCGATGGAGTGACGCAGATCGTGATTCCCGCCGAGCAGGAGCCAGAACTGGCTGCGTCCATCAAGGACGTACGCAGCGAATGGGTTCTGTGGGTCAAGGGCGTCGTGCGCATGCGCGAAAACCCCAATCCGAACATACCTACCGGACTTGTCGAAGTGCGAGCTCACCAGATCGGTGTCATCAATCCTGCCAACGTTCCGCCGTTCGAGATCGTTGATGACCTGCTGACGAACGAGGAACTGCGTCTGGCCTATCGGTATCTCGATCTTCGTCGTCCGGCGCTGCAGCGCAACTTCATCGTACGGAACCGCCTGTACCAGATCACGCATCAGTACTTCGCGGAGCAGGGTTTCCTTGAGGTTGAAACGCCCGTGCTGACGAAGTCGACGCCCGAAGGCGCACGCGACTTCCTCGTACCCAGCCGCATCAACAAGGGCCGCTTCTACGCGCTTCCACAATCACCCCAGCTCTTCAAGCAACTGCTGATGGTGTCGGGCTTCGATAAGTACATGCAGATCGTCAAGTGTTTTCGCGACGAAGACCTGCGTGCCGACCGTCAGCCGGAATTCACACAGATCGACGTCGAAATGTCGTTCATTCGGCAAGACGATATTCTTGCAACGGCCGAAGGATTCGTGCGTCGTGCGTGGAGCGAGATCAGGGGGATGGAAGTGCAGACACCGTTTGCGCGGATGACGTGGCATGAGGCAATGTCGACGTATGGCAGCGACAAACCGGACATCCGCTATGGCATGCATCTGGTGACGCTTACCGACACCCTTCGCACATGCGCTTTTAGCGTGTTCACCGATGCGATCGCCGCGGGCGGCATCGTTGCAGCAATCAACGCCACGGGCTGCGGCGCATTCTCGCGCAAGCAGATCGACGAACTCACCGACCATGCCAAGAAGTACGGCGCCAAAGGCATGCCGTGGCTCAAGTTTGCTGGCGGCGAGCTCACCGGCTCATTCGTCAAGTTCCTTTCGGCCGATGAGCAACAGGCCATCCTGCAGGCACTTGACGCCAAGGAGGGCGACCTGATGCTGTTCAGCGTCGGCGAGTTCGAGCGCGCATGCACTGTCCTTGGTGCCCTTCGTACCGAGGTCGCACGGCGCACAGGGATCCTTGAATCCCTTCGTGGCACGTTCAGCTTCCATTGGGTCACCGAGTTCCCGCTGCTAGAGTATTCCGACGAGGAACAGCGCTGGGTTGCACGACATCATCCTTTCACTGCCCCTTTACCAGATGACATGCAGCGGTTGATGACCGATCCTACGGGATCGAGGGCCCTTGCCCACGACCTGGTCATCAATGGCTACGAGGCGGCAGGGGGCAGTGTTCGTATCCATGAAAACGCTGTGCAACAGCGAATGTTCGACCTGCTGGGATTTACGCAAGCTGATGCCGAAGCGAAATTCGGATTTTTGCTCAGCGCCCTGCAGTACGGCGCACCGCCCCATGGTGGCATTGCCTTTGGATTTGACCGACTTGTCATGCTTCTTTGCGAGACCGATAACATCCGCGACGTGATCGCGTTTCCGAAAACGACGAGTGGCCTGTCGCTCATGGACGGATGTCCAAGTACGGTCGACACTCGACAGCTCGGTGATCTTGGTATCTCGCTCGTCCAATAACCCACATGGAACGTCGAACCTTTCTTGCTCTGTTGTCGGCCCCATTCTTCATGCAGCCAAGCCTACGGCGAAGCCGCAAGAAGAATACCGATCCGCAGGCAACATCACGGTACATCGTCAGCCAGGCTGTTCGCCGTGCCAAGGCGGAACGCTGGGATGCGCAGCCGATAGGACAGCTGATGGGCAACATCGGCCAACTGCTGTTAGGTACGCCATACGTTGGCGGTACGCTCGAGGGCGACGGCCCGGAAGTATGTCGGCTTGACCTTACGGGCTTGGACTGCGTGACGTACTTCGAGAACGTGCTGTGCCTTGCGCGAGTGATCAAGAAGCGTAAACCGAGCTTCGAGGCATTGCTGGATGAGATCACCTACACGCGCTATCGTGGTGGCGTTCTCGACGGCTACACCTCGCGGCTTCACTACACGGCGGATTGGATCGATGATAACATCCGCAAGCGAGTGATCAGCGACATCACGCCTCAGCTCAATCCGGATCCATTCCCATTGGACGTACATTTCATGTCGTCCAATCCTCGATTCTACAAGCCGCTGAAGGATAACCCCGACCTTGTGGCATCAATGGCCCAGATCGAGCAGCGGATCAACGCTACGTCGCGTACATATGTGCCCAAGGCACGGATAGCCGAGATCGAGTCGATGCTGCAGACCGGCGATATCGTTGCCATCACCACATCGAAGAAGGGGCTGGACTATGCCCATACTGGCATGGTGCTGGTCGACGAACAGGGAGCACGTCACTTCATGCATGCCTCGCAGCAGAAGAAGGTCGTCAGGATCGAACCATCATTGCATTCCTACGTCAACGATGTACGCACGCATACCGGCATCTCGGTGCTGCGCCCTCTGGACGTTGCCTGACGTTACTACGCCGTCGCTTTAGGACATCTGCACATCGACCGCACATGTGGCGATCGCCTCGGCGCATTGCGACGGCGTGATGGCACGCCCCGCAAGATCCGACAACGTGATCGCCCCCTGATGGATCCTGCTACGCAGAACGTCTCGCTGCGAAGGTTCCGCTCGGACGACGTCAGCAAGTTGCTCGTGGCCGGCGCCGCACAGGATGCTGCCGTGTTGCAGGACAAAGCCGTTAATCACGCGCTGCGCACTGCCGACGACCTTGCGTCCACGAGCCATGATCTCTGACCGTGCGCTTGAGGTGAAGCAGCTGGCACCGGCAACTCCCGATGAAGCGTAGTGCAGACGCAGATCGGTGGGTACTTCCTGGAACTCGAGTTCCGGCACATGCAGCGACCGAAGAGCGACAACGATAAGCGTATGGACAGCTGCATAGATGTGCTGCGCTGTCTGGCCTTCGGCGATGGGAGCCGCAACACAGTAGGTCAGTTCGTTGGCATGCAGCACGGCGCGTCCGCCGGTTGGACGGTGAACGACATCGAAGCCGAGCTGCCGCAATGCGACATCGTCGATCACATCAAGTGACTGGTGCTTGCCAAGCGAAACGCACCAAGGCCGCCACGTATAGGTGCGCATGTGCCACAGCCCAGAGCGCTCGGCTTCGGCGAGCAATGCCATATCGCGGTCCATGTTGTCGCGTCCGGTGGCCGGACCGTCAAACGGCACGACCATCGTCAGTCCGCTTTCGCGCTGACGCGGGCGAACTTGAGCTTGCCCGCACGAATGACGCGGGGCGACGACAGGTCGATCATCTCCGCGATGTCGGTGACCTTGGCTCCGTCGACCTGTGCTCCGCCTTGCTGGACCAGGCGTCGTGCCTCGCTCTTGCTGGAGCAGAATCCCAGCGCAGCAAGCAGGTCCACGATGTTGACGGGCGACGTCGGTACGGTTCGTTCGTCCATGACGTCCGGCATGTCTCGTTTCACGAACACCCGCTCGAACTCGGCGTAAGCATCGTCGGCTGCCTGTTGTCCGTGATAGCGGGCGACGATGCGTTTCGCAGTGTCGACCTTCACGTTGCGGGGATGCAACGAACCGTCGGCAAGACCTTTGGTAACGGTCTCGACCTCGGCTGCCGATGCAAAGCAGGCATACGTCAGGTAGCGGGGAATGAGCGTATCGGGGATGGACATCGTTTTGCCGAACATGTTCGACGACGTGTCGGTCAGACCGATATAGTTGTCGAGCGACTTCGACATCTTTTCGACGCCGTCGGTACCCTCAAGGATAGGCATTGTAAGGATGCACTGCGGTTCGTGACCGTAGGCGCGCATGATCTCGCGTCCCACCAGCAGGTTGAACTTCTGGTCAGTACCACCAAGTTCGATATCGCTCTTGATGGCCACGGAGTCATACGCCTGCGACAGGGGATAGAGAAACTCGTGCACGCTGATCGGCTCGCCGCCGCGATAGCGCTTCGTGAAATCATCGCGTTCCAGCAGCTGTGCCACGGTGTACTTCGCCGCCAGGGCAATGACGTCGCGGAACGACAGCGCGTCGAGCCACTCGCTGTTGTAGACCACGGTCGTGCGCGACGCATCAAGCACCAGCGAGGCCTGTGCGACGTAGGTCGCGCCGTTGGCGCGGGTTTCCTCGAGCGTCAGCGCGGGACGCGTCTTCGACTTACCTGTTGGGTCGCCGATCATGGCCGTGAAGTCGCCGATGATGAGCACCACGCGATGACCCAGATCCTGGATTTGGCGGAGCTTGTTCAGCACAACGGCATGGCCGATGTGGATGTCGGGCCGACTTGGGTCAAGCCCCAGCTTTGCCGTGATGGGAGTGCCGGTAGCGATGGAACGCTCGAGTTTCCGAACGAGGTCGGCCTCGGGCAGAAGATCGACGACGTGTTCACGGATCACGTCCATCTGCTCGTTCACGGAAGGAAACGTCGATGTGGTGTTCATGCAGGTACTCTTTCAGTCTTCGTCGGATCGGCGTCGAACGGCACGGTCATGTTCACGCTCTTTGATCGACGCACGTTTGTCGTACAGTTTTTTACCTCGTACAAGACCAAGTTCGACCTTGATGTAGGGGCCGGAAAAATAGACACTCAGCGGCACCAGCGACAGGCCTTTTTCTTCGAGCGCAGCCCGCAATCGTGTCAGCTCGCGCTGGTGCAACAGCAGCCTACGTGGCCGTGTTGGCTCATGGTTCTCGCGGTTACCAAATTCGTAGACGGCGATATGCAGCCCGATGAGTACAAGTTCCGATGTGGTGCGCGACGGAAACAGCGCATAGGCATCCATCAGGTTTACCTTGCCGGCTCGGAGCGACTTCACCTCGGTCCCGGTAAGGACAATGCCGGCCTCGAACCGCTGCAGCACCTCGTACTCGTACAGTGCCTTCCGGTTTGTAATGATGGGT
>VFFB01000134.1 GCA_018882585.1 Candidatus Kapaibacterium sp. | reverse complement strand
GTCTGGAGTTTGTGCCTGCAGACACGCGCATTGCCGACCCGCCGGTTGGTACTACCGTGACGCGGTCGATAACCTTCCGTGCACACAATACCGACGTTGCTGTGCGCAGTATTGCGTCATCGAATCCGGCGTTCGCAATTACTCCGACGGCATTTACCGTCAAGGCCGGAGATAGCATTGTGCTGTCACTTCGGTACACGGCATTAGACAGCGGGTATGCATATGCAAGGTTTATTATCGACAACGATGCTTGTCCGACGACCTATCATGCAAGCGCCGGATATGTATGGATGTCGCCAGCGACCCCGACGCTAAGACTTACCTCTCCCGAAGCAGGAGCGACTATTGTCGCGGAAGCCGAGACGTTGATTACGTGGGAGGGTGTTGCGCTTACGGATACCGTCCGCCTTGAGTACACCACGGACAGTGGAGCCAACTGGATCGTGCTGGCTCCAAGGGCAGCGGGGCTTCGCTACGCATGGCGCCCACCGGTGACATTGGTGGGCAAGCCTTGCCGTATACGTGTCCTTCACGGACCTTTTTCAAGTGTGTATGATTCCGGCATTGAGGGTCCACAGATAACGTGGCAACAGCGTACCGGAATGTCTTCGGATGATCGCGCGCACGCGATACGGCCTGCCATCGACGGCTCGTTTTGGGTCGCCGGTGCAAATCGTGGGAACAGTGACGAATGTAAGCTGGTGTTTCGGTTCGATTCAGCGAGTGGTGAGATTCTTCAACGCAGAGACTTTGGCCGTGAGAATGGTGAGAAGGTCGGTGCCGTCTTGCAGGACGACGACGGCTCGGTCGTCTTGGCCTGCGTGACGTTAACGGAAAAGAGGGAGGAACGGTTTGCCGCTCGTATTGTTTGGAGCGTCGAAGTCGAAAAGACCAACGCACCAGTCGCTACTGCGAACTGGATAGAACGGATGAGTTCTGCTGGAAGTGGTTTCTATCAATACAGGGATGACGTGCAAGACATCGTTCGTTCAAACGATGGTGACTATGTCCTGGCTGTAACTGCCGAAAACGGATTCAGCATCTGGCTGATCGGTGTGGATCGCGGTACGGGAAAGATGAGGTGGCAGAAGCAGCTAGGTGGTTACAGCAATAATGAGGCGTGTGCGTTGCTCTGTGCTAAGGACGGTGCGTTGGTCGTGGGTGGCATTATCTCGTCAAGTGGTGGAGACGTCACCAATCATAAAGGTGGCCAAGATGGTTGGGTGGTCAAACTTGATCCCACGACAAAGAATATTGTTTGGCAGCGAACACTCGGCGGGAGCGAGAATGATGCTGTTAGTGGCGTCATCGAAGCATCCGACGGTTCATACGTGGTCGTTGGAACAACACGCTCCAGCGATGGTGATGTACGTGGTGCCCGTGAATCTGCTGATGCTTGGATCGTTAAACTCAATGCTGCAACTGGCGATATCATCTGGCAGAAAACAATTGGGGGTAGCGCCGATGATGTCGGCAGAAAAATCAGAGAGGCCAGTGACGGAAGCTATGTCATGATCGGAACGACGAAATCTGCTGACGGAGGTCTTAAGGGATTCCGCGGGGTAGAGGACGCATGGCTTTTCAAGATGCGACCTTCGGATGGTTCGGTTGCGTGGCAGCGGCCACTCGGCGGATCGAAGGGCGATCAGGGTGTGGATCTCGCTCTGGGTAAGCATGGTGAATACTACATCCTTGGGCAAACGGAATCGTCGGACTATGATGCTACGGGAGTAGCAAACGGCCGGGATGTATGGTATGCAAGACTCGACGAGAGACGACCAATGCAAATTGACACTTTGCGGTCGGCCTGCAGTGTTGTTCGGCTGAGAGCCGACGCTGATAACGTTGATATGGGCGTCTGCTCTGTTGGAAGTATCAGAGACTCTGTTGTTACGAGCGTGGTGCGTAACCCTCACCCGTATCCACTGGACATACGCGCAATCGCATTCACCGGTACCGACGCAGCATCCTTTTCGTTTGTTGCCAAGCCCACGCTTGGTAAGCTAGCCCCTGGGCATTCGATAACGTTGTCTGTGCGATTCAGGCCACATCGATATGGCTCTCACGCAGCAAGCCTTCGCATCCTTACAGCAACTGATACAACAGTAACGATGGTTGCCGGACAAGCCGTTGTTGCATCGCTTCAGGCAGTGCAATCAGCGATTGATTTCGGTGAGGTCGTTCGCGGTACGTCCCAGGATTCGAGCTATGTCGCGACCATCGTCAATACGGCCGAGGAGCCCCGATACGTTCACGTGCTGATGCCAAGCTGGCCGGATGATAAGGCCTTCATGATTATTGACACCAGGCAGTCGTTCGACTTGAAATCCGGCGACACACTTCGGCTATCGTTCCGCTTCACGCCCAACGCGCTAGGCCGAGTCAATACTGCGATTGTTTTCGTCGACGATACTGGGGCAAGTGTCGCTACCGTGCGTCTGTTCGGTCATGGTGTGGATCCACGGCAACCCAAGGTGTATTCGACTCCCAGGGAGGTCGTGTTTCAATGTGCCGCCGATACGATATTCGAAACACGAATCTATAACGTTGGAGATCAGGATCTGCTCATTACCGAGGCAACGATCGGCGGTATACACGGAGCAGACTTCAACATGCTGACCACGCTTCCGATTGTTATTCCAGCGCACGAGTATTTCGACATTCGTGCCGCGGTGCGTCCTGCGGCCGAAGGAAGTCGACGTGCAACGTTGTTTCTTCGAACGAACATCACTGGTGCCGACTCAGTGTACTGGTTGCCGTTGCAGGCCAGGCAAGAGCGTGTTGGTATGGTGTTCCGAGATCGCGACATTGATCTGGGCCTGCTATCCGAGGGTACGGTGCGTCGAGTATCAATCGAACTGTATAATGCTGGCACGATTCCAACCACATTTCGTCTTCAAGCCCCGTCAGGCTTGCATAGCGACACCGTCGCAATGCTAGACGCAGGACGTTCAATGGTAATCGTGATTCGAGTACCATCACCCGCGGTTCCGGGAGCGTTCTCGTTTCCTGTGATCGTTACTGACAACATCTGTGGTGTTTCCGACACGATGTTTGTTCGTGGTAGCGGCGATGCAAAGGTGCCCGTGCACACCACCATTGCTATGAATACCGTCGATGTCGTCGTTGGACAGCCGATCTCACTTACGATGTCCATTGTAAACACTACCAACCTTGACGATTCGCGTGCGCCTCGTCGCTTCGAGGCTGTCATTGAAATCAATCCCACCGTCGTCCATCTGTTGGATCCAGCCTTTGCCTGTCTTGAAACCGACGCTCATTCATGCACATTCAGGATGTTTGGTGTAAGGGGCGATGACTCGACCCTGGCGACAATCCCGGCGGTGGCGACGCTCGGTACGACTGACAACGCGCCCGTACGACTCGTTGCGTTTCGCTGGTTAGATACACTCTTGCCCGTTGACGTCGCGGTTGTCGATGGCGCTGTTCGCATCACGGATGTGTGTCGCGAAGGTGGGCCGCGACTCTATGTCCCGAAAGGTGCTGGCTTCAGTCTGTCGTGTCAACCCAATCCAGCCTCATCAACGGTGGAGTTACGTTATGGTCTGGCCGAAGAGTCGGCCGTGACAATCGAAATCATAGATCGTATGGGCAGGGTCGTTCAGACGCCAGTGGCGAATGCTTCCGTGCAACCCGGGACCTACACACGTATGATCGACGTGGGGTTGCTTGGCGCAGGGCCGTATATGGTTGTGCTGCGTAGCACGAATGCTGTCCTGCAGACGATGCTCGTTGTTGTTCGATAGTTAATGCTCATGTACAAAGCCCGAGCCATGAACACCTTCACGAAGATCATACGCCGGGTCCTTGCCCCTTGCTTGTTTGTGATGACGTCAATGGTGCCGATGCTCATAGCACAAACGCTCTATATCGAGCAGGTGGACACAACATCGTTTCCATTGATGCGTGCAACCGTTCGCGCTGTCGATGCTGCGGGCATTGTTCGTCGGCCGATGGTGAGTGAACTACGTGTGCGTGAAGAAGGTGAAGAGTGTACTGTCATTAACGTTAGTGATACGCCTCAGGGCGTAGCCGACTCCTTATCTGTTGTTCTCATGATTGACCTTGGTCATTCCACGGACGACGCGACACTTCGGATTGCGCAGGCAGCGGCACATGCATGGATACATGCACTTGATCTTGGTCGAAGCGAGTGCGCCATAGCAGGTTTCGACTCACGAGCGTACTTGTGGCAGGATCTAACGACGAATCGCTCAGACCTGATAGCTGCTATTGACAGTTTGGAAGCAAAAGGCGGTGTAACTGATTACACGGCGGCGCTTGTCGATCCACTTGCCGGTGGATTAACGATCAGTGGCCGTGGCAATCGCAAACGCGTCATCGTGCTGATGACGGATGGCCGTGGTGATGTTCGCAATCTTGACAGTATTGCAGCCGTTGCTCAGGATCTGGGTTGCACGGTGTTTGCCGTTATGCTGCACATGGCCGCACCACCCGCGTTGCATGAGCTCGCACTACGTACCGGTGGGCACGTTGCTGAGCATGTCACGAATGTAGGGGAAGCCGAGCGTGCATATATCTACATGCTGCAGATTGCGCGGGATAGTAAGCCTCATGTACTGACGTGGCAAAGCAAGCCCCGGTGTAGACGTGACAGTCCCGTCGCTCTGGAAGTTGTATGGAATCAAGCAAGCGATACAGTTGGTTATCACGTAGCTGCCGTGAAACACCAGCCTCTCATTGTCGAACCGTCACTCATTCAGTTTACGAAACCCGAAATCGGCGTTGGCGTGCAACAGCGAGTCTTGGTTACCGTGCGATACACAGACGTTGAGTTGCACAGCATCACATCGTCAAATCCCGCCTTCAGCATCAGCCCATCGTCCGGGAGAGTGCGTATTGGTGATACACTTGTACTCACGGCCACATATCGCGCCGTCGACAACGGCTTTGCATATACCGAGATCGCCTTTGGAACGGAACACTGCACACAGGTTGCTCATGGTGTTGGGGGACAGCCGATGAAGCAGCCCACGGTGCAATCACTAACGATCACCGCCCCAACGGCACATAGTGTGCTCGTAGCCGGTAGTGACGTTGCGATCACGTGGGATGGAGTGCCATATGAACAGGATGTGCGGTTGGATTACTCTACGAATGGTGGGTACACGTGGCAGATCCTGACAACGAAGACGCGCGGCCGACGGTTCATGTGGAAGAGCATTCCCTCAATTCCATCAGGTGAGGTTCTGTTGCGAGTATGGCATCAGACGCCCAACAGTGACACTAACCAATCGAATCCTGCACCGAAGATCATCTGGCAACGTCCGTTGGGCGGCCTTGGAAATGAGGATAGGATTACATGTATAACTGGTGCGCCTGACGGTGCGATCATTGCTACTGGAATCATCAATGGTAGTGGTGGCGATGTATCGAGGTTCAAGGATAAAACAGACGTGATGGTTGTCAAGCTCGACCCGGAAACGGGGCAAGTTCTGTGGAAGACATTCGTTGGTGAGTCTGGTCTGGACGGAGCAACGGCAGTCACAACATTACCTGACGGTGCGGTCATCGTAGCCGGCTACCTGTCATCGACAAACTTCGACAAGCCGCCGCTCAGCAATGGAGACAAGGATGGTTGGGTTGCTAAACTTGATGGCGAAACAGGGGCGCTTTTATGGCAGCGCGTCTACGGCGGAAGCAGCATCGATGAAGCACGGAGCATTATTGTAGCTGCTGACGGTACGATGGTCTTCGTGGGTACTAGTATATCAACCGAAGCGGAGTTAGGACAGCCAAGGGGTCGCGAGGATGTATGGATAGCTCGATTGGATACTGCAGCTGGCAACCTTCTGTCCATCAAGAAGTATGGCGGCACAAATGCAGATTATGGCGTCGGCATTCTGGAGTTATCTGATGGCTCATTCATCATCGGAGCGACAACAAATTCCAACGATGGACATGTGCGCAAACCGTTGGGTAACAGCGATATCTGGATCCTGAGGCTCAACCCCGATTTGGATAGCATTATGTGGGAGCGGAGTTATGGCGGCGCCGGTGATGATATGGTCACATCACTGCTTCTAGCACCGGACGGAAGTGTTGTTGTATCGGGGTCTTCAGCGCCAACGATACAGGGGTTTCCGGGATCATATCAGCCAACGGATGTGCTCGTTTTTACACTCGACCCGAAGGACGGCGAAGAACGTTGGCGTCGCAAGTTCGGAGGAAACTCATTTGATGCCGGAGCGGCACCCTATGAAATGTCCCGCGCCTTGACAATGTCGGTCGACGGCAATATTGTACTGACGACCAGCACATGGC
>VFFB01000197.1 GCA_018882585.1 Candidatus Kapaibacterium sp. | reverse complement strand
ACGCCAGACATCTTGGACAAGCAGACGTGGGTACAGAAGGTGTTTCCACGCATGCGGAAGTTCATCGGTCTGGACCAGGTGCCAGACACCGAGCTTGCCCAGCATGATCTGCGCTCGTTCTATCCAACGCATCCTGCAATGACGGAAGATGCATGGTTTACGGTCGCGTCGTACTACATCGATAATGCGCCGCAGGCGTTGTCCCCTGCCCCCCGCCAACCACTCGTCATGGATACGGTTCGGTGGAAGGCCGAAGAGGCCACGATCATTGTGCCGACGCCGCTGACGACGCTGTGCAGGATTGATTCGATGCGGTCGATGTTGTTGACGAGTGACGGCATGCAGTCACGATTTACGATCAGTGCAGTGGATGGCACGCAGGCAACGTCTGTGCCGTTGGTGGGCCCCGCCTCGTGGGCCGTTCCGACCCCCACCGGTTGGCTGGTGACCGACATGGGGAAACTGCTCCCCCACGATTCTGCCGTCGGTGCGTTGTGGCAGGTGTCATGGAATCAGCAAGGACGCACAGCGTCGGCCCGGAAGCTGCTAGATACGCTCCGTCGTCCCACGCATGTCTCGGTTGCCGACGTCGACGGTGATAAACGCGATGACTACGTGGTTTGCGAATATGGCAACATGTATGGTCGCTTTGGTTACTATAGCATTCTTGCCAATGGTCGCGTTCGCTACACGAATCTCAGTCCCCTGCCGGGCGCCATCCGGTCTATGATCCGCGATATCAACGGCGATGGGAAACCCGACATCGTGGTGTTGATGGCACAGGCTCGCGAGGGCATCTATGCCTACATCAACCGCGGAAAAGGCAAGTTCGAGATGACGACGCTGCTGGCCTTCCATCCGGCTTTTGGGTCGTCGAGTTTTGATCTTGTCGACGCGGACGCCGACGGCGATCTGGACCTCGTTGTCACAAGCGGTGATAATGGTGATTACGAGTTCCCGCCCCTGAAGCCGTATCACGGCGTGTACATCTTTGCGAATGATGGCAAGCTCGGATTCACGCAGCAGACGTTTCTGCCCCAGAATGGTGCCTATGGAGCCATGATGCGTGACTTCGATCGTGACGGCGATCTGGACATTCTCTCCATTGCCTATTTCGCCGACTTCAGCAAGGATGCCCTCGAGGCCGTCATTTACTGGCAGCGTGAAGATGATGGTTCCTATCGCCCGTTCACCGTACAAGGTGCTGACAAGGGGCGTTGGATGGTCTACGATGTTGCGGATGTGGATGCCGATGGCGACCTGGATGTCGTACTCGGAAATGTGTCGATGGGGCCAGGCACGACGTCGGCATCGCTGCGAGACCGCTGGATGAACGAGGGTCGGTCCTACCTGTTGCTGCGGAATCGCACACGCTGACGCAGGCATGCTTCGTTAGCACGACGGAATCGCATCTCGTGCAGACGTCACTCTACGTGCATGTACGGAATGATGCTGACCTGCTGAGCGCGCCTGATCACCCACCATTGTGG
>VFFB01000133.1 GCA_018882585.1 Candidatus Kapaibacterium sp. | reverse complement strand
ACATCAGCGGCGCCACGTCGGCAACGTATGACCAAGGCACTCTTACAGCCGACGCGCAGTATCGCCGTGTTGCCACGAGCACGCTTAACAGCGTTGCCTGTACGGCCACGTCGAACGTGGTAACGGTAACAGTGAACAACCTGACGGCCGGCTCGATCACGGGCAGCCAGACGATCTGCGATGGTGGCGACCCCGCTGCCTTCACGTCGGTAGCATCCACGGGTGACGGCACGATCACGTATCAATGGCAGCTAAATACGAACATTGCTACACCGAACTGGTCCAACATCAGCGGCGCCACATCGGCAACGTATGATGCCGGTGTGCTGAATGCCGATGCCCAGTATCGCCGTGTTGCCACGAGCACGCTCAACAGCGTTGCCTGTACGGCCACGTCGAACGTGCTGACAGTCACGGTGAACAACATGACGGCCGGCTCGATTGCGGGCGACCAGACGATCTGTGCGAATGGCGACCCCGCGGCCTTTACGTCGGTGGCCGCTACGGGCGACGGCACGATCACGTATCAGTGGCAGGCGAACACGAACATTGGCGGCACGCCGGAGTGGGGCAACATTACCGGCGCCACGTCGGCAACGTATGACGAGAGTCCGCGCATTGGCGATGTCCAGTATCGTCGTGTCGCCACCAGCACGCTCAACGGCATTGCTTGTACGGCCACGTCGAACGTGGTAACGGTGACGGTGAACAACCTGACGGCCGGCTCGATTGCTCCCAGCCCCACGATCTGTGAGAATGGCGATCCGGCAGCTTTCACATCGAATATGGCTACAGGTGACGGCACGATCACGTATCAATGGCAGCTGAACACGAATATCGCTACACCGAGCTGGTCAAACATCAGCGGCGCCACGTCGGAAACGTTCGACGCCGGTCCGCTTGCTGCCGATGCCCAGTATCGTCGTGTCGCCACAAGCACGCTCAACAGCGTTGCCTGTACGGCCACGTCGAACGTGCTGACAGTCACGGTGAACAACATGACGGCCGGTTCGATCTCGGGCAACCAGACGATCTGCGATGGTGGCGATCCTGCCGCCTTCACGTCGGTAGCCGCCACGGGTGACGGTACGATCACGTATCAATGGCAGCTGAACACGAACCTTGCTACGCCGAGCTGGTCAAACATCAGCGGCGCCACGATGGAAACGTATGATGCCGGTGTGCTGAACGCCGATGCGCAGTATCGCCGTGTTGCCACGAGCACGCTCAATAGCGTTGCCTGTACGCTTATCTCGAATGTCGTGACCGTGACGGTGAACAACCTGACGGCCGGCTCGATTGCGGCCAATCAGACGATTTGTGAGAATGGCGACCCCGCTGCCTTTACGTCGGTAGCGGCCACGGGTGACGGCACGATCACGTATCAATGGCAGCTGAACACGAACATCGCTACACCGAACTGGTCGAACATCAGCGGCGCCACGTCGGCAACGTATGACCAAGGCACTCTTACAGCCGACGCGCAGTATCGCCGTGTTGCCACGAGCACGCTTAACAGCGTTGCCTGTACGGCCACGTCGAACGTGGTAACGGTGACGGTGAACAACCTGACGGCCGGTTCGATCTCGGCCAATCAGACGATCTGTGATGGTGGCGATCCTGCTGCTTTCACGTCGGTAGCCGCCACGGGTGACGGCACGATCACGTATCAATGGCAGTTGAACACGAACATCGCTACGCCGAGCTGGTCAGACATCGGTGGCGCCACGTTGGCAACGTATGATGCCGGTGTGCTGAACGCCGACGCGCAGTATCGCCGTGTTGCCACAAGCACGCTTAACAGCGTTGCCTGTACGGCCACGTCGAACGTTGTGACGGTAACGGTGAACAACATGACGGCCGGTTCGATCGCTGCCGACCAGACGATCTGTGATGGTGGCGACCCTGCTGCCTTCACGTCGGTAGCTGCCACGGGTGACGGCACGATCACGTATCAATGGCAGCTGAACACGAACCTTGCTACGCCGAGCTGGTCCAACATCAGCGGCGCCACGTCGGCAACGTATGATGCCGGTGTGCTGAACGCCGATGCGCAGTATCGCCGTGTTGCCACGAGCACGCTTAACAGCGTTGCCTGTACGCTGATCTCGAATGTCGTGACCGTGACGGTGAACAACCTGACGGCCGGCTCGATTGCGGCCAATCAGACGATCTGTGATGGTGGCGACCCCGCCGCCTTCACGTCGGTAGCCGCCACGGGTGACGGCACGATCACGTATCAGTGGCAGCTGAACACGAACATTGCTACGCCGAGCTGGTCAGACATCGGTGGCGCTACGTCGGCAACGTATGATGCCGGTGTGCTCAACGCCGATGCGCAGTATCGCCGTGTTGCCACGAGCACGCTTAACAGCATTGCCTGTACGGCCACGTCGAACGTGGTAACGGTAACGGTGAACAACATGACGGCCGGCTCGATTGCGGCCGACCAGACGATTTGTGATGGTGGCGACCCTGCTGCCTTCACGTCGGTAGCCGCCACGGGCGACGGCACGATCACGTATCAATGGCAGCTGAACACGAACATCGCTACGCCGAGCTGGTCCAACATCAGCGGCGCCACGTCGGCAACGTATGATGCCGGTGTGCTGAATGCCGATGCCCAGTATCGTCGTGTTGCCACAAGCACGCTTAACAGCGTTGCCTGTACGCTGATTTCGAATGTTGTAACCGTAACGGTGAACAACATGACGGCCGGCTCGATCTCGGGAACGCAGACGATTTGCTATGCAGGCGATCCTGCTGCCTTTACGTCGGTGGCAGCCACGGGCGACGGAACGGTGACCTATCAGTGGGAAAGCTCGACGGACAACGTCAACTTTACGGCAATCCCCTCTGCAACATCGGCAACGTATGACGTGCCGAGTGGCCTTATCATTACGACGTACTATCGTCGCGTGGCCACCAGCACACTCAACAGCGTGGCCTGTACGGCCACATCGAATACGCTTACGGTGACAGTACCGACGGCCGGTCTGTCGGCAACCGTTACCTCGACCAATGTCAAGTGCTTCGATGCCGGCGACGGCACGATCACGGTAAGCTCGCCGGTTGGTGGTTACGGTACGTACGAAACGTCGATCAACGGAACCACCTGGTTTGCTGTTGCTGCAGGTGCGCCGTATACGTTCACGGGACTTGTTCCCAACACCTATCAGGTGACGATGCGCGACAAGACGGTAACTGATTGCTTCATCCTGAGCAACGTGACGATTACGCAGCCCACGCTACTTACAGTCACGGCGACGCCGTCGAGCACATCGACAGTGCGCAACGGTATCCCGGGTGCTACCAACGGCTCAACGGTTGGTGGTGCCGGACTCATCAAGGTTCGCAGCGGCGAGAACTTCAAGTTGTCGGCACTGGCAGCAGGCGGCACCATCGGAACGGGTTATGTGTACGAGTGGACGACGAACGCAGCGACGGCACCGACCGATGCTGATGGCTCGGCAGCCGTCTACGAAGTGACCAACGCCGTTGCAGCAAACACGGGTACGTACAACATCAAGGTGACGGACGCCAACCTGTGTACGACCAACGTCAACATCGTTGTTACCGTGTATGACAACACGGTATGGGTCGACGCTTCGGCAGCAGGAAACGACGACAACGCAGGTACATCAGATGCACCGCTTAAGACCATTCAGAAGGGTATTGACGCCACGGGTGACGCTGATGCCATCAACGTCCGCACGGGTACCTACGACGAATCACCGGTGCTTGTCGGACCGCGTACCATTACCGGTACAGGTTCACCGGCTCTTGGCTCGAATCGCTACTTCATCTACGACGTAGCATCGGTTCCTGCAGATACGATCACCGGGTTTACTACAGCAACATTCGACAACGTTGGTGGCAAGACAGTGGCCGGTATTCAAAAGGCCATGAATCGCGTCAACGCCGGAGGAACTGTCCGTGTCCAAGATGGCACCTACACGTTTGCTTCCTCACTCAACGTTTACAGCAACATCACGTTTGCAGGTCCCGAGCAAAGCATGACCGGCACGTGTGTTCTCAGTCCGACGGCAACGATTCAAGCGACAGCGACTGGTGTAACGCTCTTCAAGTTCTACGGAACCGGCACAAAGGGACTTCAGGATCTTGTCCTTAAGACGGGCGACGAAACGACCGGCCGCTACATGGAAATCGTCGCCGGTTCGAGCGGTAACGTCAACACTGAGCGCGTTGTATTCCAAACGCCGAACAAGACATTGTACGGCCTGCAGAATACGGATCGGTCGGTAGGAACACTTAACGACATTGCCCAGCGTGTGAATGACGGCCGTGACTTTGGCTTCGGTAGCGGTACGGTTCGCTATGGCAAGTATGGTTCTCTGCCCTATGCAGACCTCGCCGCCGCATGGAAGGCCGAAGACGTCGAGACAGTTACGAATGCCGCCAGCGTGCAGTACATGTATGCCTACCAGTCGACGATCACGCTCGGAAATGGAAGCTTCTCGTCGACGCGTCCGAAGCACCACATCAATGCTACAGGCTATCTGAACAATCGCAGCCACCTGCGTTTTGATGGTACCGACGACTTCCTGGACGCACTCAACAATGCAACCATCAATGGTGGCGATCAAAAGACACTCTTTATTGCCTTCCGCACCGGAGCTGCCACGACCAAGGACATGGTTGTGTACAAGCATGGCGATGAGATCGATGGTGTCAGCGTCGTCGTGACGGACGAGGAAGAGATCGAGCTGAACATCTACGACAACAACGAACACGTCAGCCTTGTCTATCCGGCCGCCACAAACACGAACTACATCGCCCAGATGTACTTCAACGGAACCAGTCCTGCCGGTAACAGCACGACGAATCCGCGTGTCGGCATGGCAATTGACGACGCCAGCCAGCAAGTTGACGAGGAGAAGTTCGATGACGCCGCCTTCCCGATCACAACGTTGACGACGCCGCCATTGACCACGACTGCCGAACGTACCGAAGCGAAGGTCTCGCTCGGCGCCCGCATCGGTTCTGCCTATGTCGACGGTGCTGCCGTCAACGCAGGAGACGTCCGCGCCGACTTCTTCAATGGAAGTGTCGGAGAGGTCATCATCATGAACACGGCCGACAGGTCCATCCGTGATGCTGTGTACTGCTACCTGCGCACGAAGTACTTTGGCACGAACCTCGACGTCGAGAACGTACTCGAGCGTGATGCCGAGGTGATCGCCGGAGAAACGCCAACGACGGATTCCGACCTAATGGCCTTCCCGAATCCGGCCGACGGTGAGTTCCAGGTCGAGGCCTTCGTGGCCACCGCCGGTAATGTACGTGTGACACTGCACGACGCCCTGGGCCGTGAGGTGATGTCGCTCTTCGACGCCGTTGTCGCAGCCAATGCCACATTGCCTGTTTCCGCCACGGTGCGCGATCTGCCTTCGGGTGCATACCTCGTCCGCATGGTCGACGCATCCGGCAAGGCAGTCCAGACGCCGATCATGGTCCGTCACTAATTCCGTGGAAGACGCAGGTCTTCCCTTCCAATGGTCGAGAATCTTTACCGGCGCCCGTGCAAACGCGGCGCCGGTTGTTGTTATGGGCTAATGCTGTTCAATGCTGCGCGATCAGAGTCTACATGACCATCACGTATTGCTATCATCCCGCTGGCTATTCTCAACCATATGCTGTAATTTTAGCCTATGTGCTGCATAGTGTAAGCACGTTTGGGTGGAAACGATGCAGCGGAGATTGCATATCGGAGGGACAGTTCGATGGCTTGCATGGACGCCGCTCGGTGTGCGCACCGGGTACCGCCTATTGCGAACGCCGTTGCCGATTCGTCGGTACGCGGCAACGCGTACTGCGCCGCCCCTTACCTCCTAATCCAGATTACTGAAGAACAATCAATCATTTCACAATTCCCATGGTGAATCCATGATCTCACGTGTACTCATGACGTTGCTGTCGATGCTGGTGGCAACTTCCCTGTACGCCCAAACCACGTACTATGTTCGTGATGGGGGCGATGATGCTGCCGACGGTTTGACGCCGGGAACGGCGCTTGCAACGATCCAGGCGGCTGTCAACCTTGCGAATATGCCTGGCGACGTCGTTGATGTCGGCCCAGGCAATTTCGATGGCGCGGCGTTGAACTATGACGCGACCATCTTTGGCGCAAATGCGTATACGCCGTGGGACCAGTGGGGACCGGAGACCCGGATCACGTCGTCCTTCATCATTGGTGGATTCGCAACCGTTGTCTTGGAAGGACTGACGTTCGATGCCAACATGAGTCCATTGGGCTACAATTACTACTACGGTTATCCGAACCGGCTCACGATCTCGAACTGCCTGTTCGATGAATCGTACACGACGGATATCTACAACATCAACGAAGTTGTCGTGGCGGGCAACCGATTCAACGGCTACCTTGACCGGGGAACAAACGCCGCCACGGGTGGGTTGCAC
>VFFB01000132.1 GCA_018882585.1 Candidatus Kapaibacterium sp. | reverse complement strand
GTATTATGGGGGAAACAACACGGACGAAGCTAATGCCCTTGCCGTGACTTCCGATGGCGACATTGTGATGGCGGGCTATACCTACTCTGACAACGCCATCGCCACGGCGGGCAGCCACCAGGCGACGTATGGTGGTGGTGACGACGCCTTCCTCGTTCGGTTCACCACGGCCGGCGTACGCCTGTGGGCGACGTATTATGGGGGGAGTGGCAATGACTACGCCTATGCCCTTGCCGTGACCCCGGGCGGCGGCGACATCGTGATGGCGGGGTACACCGAATCCCCCGCGTCCATCGCCACGGCAGGCAGCCACCAGGCGACGAATGGTGGTGGCGACGACGCCTTCCTTGCGCGGTTCACCTCGGCCGGCCTGCGCCTGTGGGGGACGTATTATGGGGGGAGTAACGGGGACTTCGCCTTTGCCCTTGCCGTGGCACCGAATGGCGACATTGTGATGGCGGGAGTAACCTACTCTGACAATGCCATCACCACGGCGGGCAGCCACCAGGCGGCGCTTGGTGGTAAATACGACGCCTTCCTTGTGCGGTTCACCTCGGGCGGCTTGCGCCTGTGGGGGACGTATTATGGGGAGAGTGCCGCAGCCTATGCCCTTGCCATAGCCCCGGATGGCGACATTGTGATGGCTGGACGGACCTGGTCCAGCAACGCCATAGCAACGGCGGGCAGCCACCAGGCGACGTATGGTGGTGGTGACGACGCCTTCCTTGTGCGGTTCACCGCGGACGGCGCTCGCCGTTGGGGGACGTATTATGGAGGCAGTCAACTGGACTACGCAGCTGCCCTTGCTGCAACTTCAAATGGCGACATTGTGATGGCGGGGATTACTAGATCCACCTCATCCATCGCCACGGCGGGCAGCCACCAGGCGACGTATGGTGGTGTTTACGACGCCTTCCTTGCGCGGTTCACCTTCGGCGGTGTGCGCCTGTGGGGGACGTATTATGGGGGGAGTAACGATGACTACGCCAAAGCCCTTGCCGTGGCCGCAAACGGCGACATCGTGATGGCGGGGGGCACCTCCTCTACCGCGTCCATCGCCACGGCGGGCAGCCACCAGGCGACGAACGGTGGTAGCTACGACGCCTTCCTCGTGCGGTTCACCGCTGACGGCGCTCGCCGTTGGGGGACGTTTTATGGAGGCAGTCAACTGGACTACGCAACTGCCCTTGCTGCAACTTCAAATGGCGACATTGTGATGGCGGGAGAGACCAGGTCCGACAACGCCATCGCCACGGCGGGCAGCCACCAGGCGTATGGTGGTAGTGGCGGCGACGCCTTCCTTGCACGGTTCCGCGATGACGGATCGACGAGTGTAGAAGGCGAGGAACTGTTGCAACCTGTCGTTGAGATTCGCTCCATACAGCCCAATCCCGCAGCGGGCTCGGTGACGGTTGTCTGCAGCGGCACCAGCGCCGGCACCATCGACATCGTGGACGTGCAGGGACGTATCCTGCACAGCACATTCATTGATGCCGGCACGACGTCCGTGCCGATCTCGATCACAGACCTTGCTCCGGGCAGTTATCAGGTACGGTTTATGCCACATGGTAACAGTGCCAGCGGCATGGTGAAGGCATCCGTGCAGGCCCTGGTGGTTGTGCCGTAGGGCATTTGCAAGGATCAGCGCACCGGATACGTTGGCTGAACGCCCATCTCGTACCACATGAAGGCATACTTGTCGGCCGTGCCTTCAAGGTTCTTCGTGCGGTTCACGTCGCCATGGCCTGACTTGCGTTTCACGCGCAGGAGCATCGGACGTGGTCCGCGATACACATGCTGCAGCTGCGCAGCGTACTTGAACGAATGCGCGGGTACGACGCGGTCGTCATGATCGGCCGTCATCGTCATCGTCGACGGATAGTCGACGCCTTCTCGCAGGTTGTGATACGGCGAATACGCCGCGAGTGCGGCAAACTCATCCGGTTTATCGATCTCGCCATAGTCGGCCTGCCAGTTCCATCCGATGGTGAATCGATGGAATCGCAGCATGTCCATCACGCCCACCTCGGGAATGGCAACGCGGAACAGGTCGGGACGTTGGTTTACCACGGCGCCTACGAGCAGGCCGCCGTTGGAGCGACCATTCATCGCCAACAGATCGCGTGTCGTGATCTTTTCGCGGATCAACCACTCGGCGCAGGCAATAGCGTCATCGAAGACATTCTGCTTGTTACGGCGCATGCCGGCACGGTGCCATGCCTCGCCGTATTCGCCACCACCACGCAGGTTGGCAATAGCGATCACGCTGCCTTGCTCGAGCCAGGGAATATAGGCAGCATTGAAGCCGGGATTCAGCGAGATGTTGAAGCCACCATAGCCGTACAGCATTGTCGGTGCGGGCGTAGGGGGTGCATCGCGCCGAGACAGGATCACCATCGGAATGCGGGTGCCATCCTTGCTTGTCACGAAGACCTGTCGCGCTTGGAATGTCTCGGGGTCGAACGGCGCCTCGACGCGTTGCCACACCGAGCTTGTTCCCGTGGCCACATCGTAGCGGTAGATCGTCGTGGGGAACGTATACGACGTGAACGTATAGTACAGCGTCGTATCCTCGGGCTGTCCACCAAAGCCCCCTACAGAACCAACGCCCGGAAGCGTGACTGTACCAGTGATGGTGCCTGATAGGGATGCGATCTCGACCGTATGCTGCACGTCCTTCATCCACGTCAGAAACATCTTGCCGGCACCGAAGGCAACATTATCAAGCAGATAGTCGCGCTCCGCTACCACCGTCTCCATGGTTGGATTAGTAAGCGGGTTTGTTATCCGTACGACACGTCCATTGGGTGCATCCAGTGTTGTCGTGCCATACAACACGCCCTCGTGATCGTATTGTGGGTAGAAGGAGGCAACATCCGATCCAAAGATCTTTATCCAGGGGGCATTGGCCGACCCTGCCGGCCGAACATAAATGTCGTTACCATCGACATTGCCGCGACGTACCGTGCGGATAAGGTATGAGGAGCGTTCAAGGACGTAGCAGCTGACGAACTGCTCGGGATTGTCGGGGTCGGTGAATACCGTTGCATCGGCAGACTGTGCAGTGCCGAGCTTGTGATACGAAATGATCTGCTGCGTGTTTTTCTCGACGAGTGACTTGGCATCGGCAGCGGCCGCATCGTACCGCGTGTAGTAAAAGCCGTCGTTGTACCAGCTGACGGAGCTGTTCTTCACGCGGGTGATCACGTCGGGCAGGAGTTGCATGGTGGCAAGGTCCAGCACATAGATATCTCGCCAGTCCGAACCGCCCTGTGTTTTCCCGAAGGCCAGATAACGTCCGTCGGGACTTTCTTCGGCAAAGGCCAGGGCAACGGTACCGTCGGTGCTCCAGGTATTTGGGTCGAGGACGACCGTAGGAATTGACTCGCCGTCACGCAGCATATACAGGACGTTATGGTTCTGGCGGCCATCGTTCCGATAGTAGAACGTCCGTCCCGCCCGGTGCCATGGTGCCGAGTATCGGGTGAAGTTCGTGACCGTGTCGAGGCGCGAAAGGAGGCTTGTGCGAAACGAGATGCGTTGAAGGTAGGCGTCGCTCGCATCGGCCTGAGCACCTACCCACGCCTCGACCTCGGGGTCGTGATCGTTCTCGAGCCACCGATAGGGGTCGGCTATGGCACGTCCGTGAATGGTATCGACGACGGCCTCTAGGCGCGTTAGCGGATAGTCTATGGATTGCGCCGAGATCAGGGAATTCGTCATAAGTCCAATCATTGTAATGATATACCTCATTACTGCGTCTCGTGAAGTGTTGCTGTTGACGACAATCTACCAATTCGGTTCTTGTCGGACGGGTGGCACCGTCACTGGGCTATGACAGAATTGTGTAAAACTTGGCGTGTTTCTTGCATGGGGGCATTGCAGAGACAGAGTATTGCGTGCTATGAGTAGGCCGGGTCTGAATGTGTGGTGTTGGCTTCACACTGTCAGGACAACGTCTTGCTCATACACGTGGTTACGTGTGAAACAACATTTGGTGTAAGACACCATCTCTGTTATTTTTGTCACCTAGGTGGCAAGCGCCGCAGAGGTCATAGTGTGCGCGCATTCGTGTGTGCCGCATGCACGGCGTGATTCACATTGACATTACAGATGACGAAAACAACTGATCAACTATCCAAATCCATACGTGGAGGAGCTATGATTCGCAACGTTACCCGTTGCATGTCGTTGCTCGTTGCTGCATTGCTTGTAGGTGTTACCTCGGCGTCCGCAACGAACACGAATTATTCTGTGGCCCCAGTAGGCGGCAACTACCAAGAGCTATTCTTTGGTACGACGCACGCTGTTGGGGCGGGCATTAACGACGAGGTTGTGGTTGGAGTGCCGCTGGGCTTCAACTTTACGGTTGGCAGCACGGTATACAGCACGGTCAACGTCCATGCGAACGGCTACATCTCGTTCGGCGGCTCGGGAATCACCAGCGATCCGTACCGTCCGCTGCAGTCCACGAGTGTGGCTGGTGCCGTTGTCTCGGCATGGGGTAACGACCTGGTAGGTACAGCCAATGCCTCGATCATGACGCAGCTCCAGGGCACGACTGGCAATTTCACGTTTGTGATCCAGTGGAAGGACATGTCGCGTTCGTCGTCGTACGGTGCGAATTCTGATCGCTACAACTTTCAGATCCGTCTTGTTCAGACGAACAACAGCATCGACGTTGTCTACGGTAGCATGCTGGTCAATGCACCATACTCGGTGCACATTGGCATGCGCGGCGTTGAGAACACCAACAGTGCTTACGGCATTGTGGCCGACTACAATGCGAATACGTGGGCGCAGCCGCGCATCTCGATGACAGCTGCTCCGGCCACGCCTGAGCGCAACTTTGCGCCGACAGCTGGCCAGACATATCGTTTCACGCGTCGTGTGTCACCCGGATCGAACAATGACGCAGCCGTTATCAACCTCGGAACACAGGCAGCGAACTATGCCGCAGGTACGAGCCAGGCCATTGTGGCACGCATCAAGAACTTTGGCACGAACAACCTGGACTCGGTGATTATTGAGTGGAAGGTCAACGGCGGCAACCGCACAGCCGTCAAGTACTATCCGCAGCCGGCCATCGCTCCAAATGGCGAAGCAACGGTCACGCTTGGATTCGAGACCTTTGGTGCCAAGTCGTGGAACACGCTTTGGGCCCGTGCGCTCACCGTGAACGGCCAGAACGATCCCGTTGCCGGCAACAATACCTACACCACATGGACAGCTCCGGCTGTCAGCGGTGACCTTGCAATTGCAACGGTTGGCGTCAACTCCGCCGTGTTTACCTCGTTCCGTGATGTCATGCGTCATCTGACGGTTTCCGGCATCAATGGAAACGTGAACGTCAACGTTTATGGTGGTTCGTACGTAGAGAATCTCTACATGCCGGCACTCTGGACATCCACGTCTGGTCTGTCTGTGAGCTTTGCAGCAGTCGACGGTGAATCAGTCGAGATCAAGAACAGAATGCACGCTGGCTACATCTACAATCAGAGCACGGTCGAATTGCCCGGATTGCTCAACTTTGGCGGTATCAGCAACGTCAGCTTCTCCGGCATCTCGTTCGTCAACGAGGCCGGAGGTCAATCGCAAGCTGCGGTCTTCATCGGTACGACAACGCGCGGCGTCTCGTTCGATGGATGTTCGTTCGCGGGTGTGAATGCCAATAGCTTCGAAGGATACTGCTTCGAAATCTCCGCTGATACGCTTGCAAACTTTTCGTTTACGAACAACACGATCGACAATTACGCAGTCGGATTGGCCTTCTTCAGCAGCGTAAATTCGAATGTTGTTGCAAAGGGCAACTCGTTCACCGGTGGATACGGTGTTTACGCCGGATCTGGTATTCAAGAGATTTCGGGTAACTCAGTTAAGGTCCCTGCTTCTCTTACGGTCTCGGGTGTTGTAGCCATCGCCAACTACAACGATGGCGTGACGATCTCGAACAACACGATCGATGCAAGCGAGGCGGTTGTCTACGTGAGCGGCATCGAGGTGTATGCGTTGGGCGGATCGACCTCACTGGTCAGCAACAACATGATCGTGATCGGTGGCCAAAATCCAAGCGCAGGCATTTTTCTTTACAACGGTGGCGGAAGTGCCAATATCTACCACAACACGGTCAACATGGTAGGAAGCTCGACGACGAATGCTGCCATGGTGATTCAGAACGACAACACGAATTCTACGCAGGGCGCACGCCTTGTGAACAACATCTTCCACAACTTCGGTCTCGGTACAAATGGCGGTTATGCCATCAATGTGACGGGCTCGAACTTTACGGCTGCCCTTAACGTGTCGGACTTTAACGACATTGTGTCGACCGGTACGGTGCTTGCACGGTACAACAACGCCAACGTTGCCAATCTGGCAACATGGCGTGCCGTCACGGGTCGCGATCAGAACTCGGTCAGCGTGCCTGTGAACTTCGTTGGTGGCGCTGACGTGCACCTGAATTCGATCCAGACGGCGCTGTGGGGTTCTGGTACGCTGTTCGGCATTGTGCCGACGGACATTGACGGCGAAAAGCGTCTCAAGCCCTACATGGGCGCCGATGAAATCCAACCCGAAATCGAGATCGTGACGGAGCCGCAAAGCCGCTACGCATGTA
>VFFB01000131.1 GCA_018882585.1 Candidatus Kapaibacterium sp. | reverse complement strand
ATGCAGGGCCATGCCTGCGCCAAGGCCCAGCGCATCTGTTCCGTGTAGGATCTCGATACGTTCAAGGCCATCTACCGACCACTGATCAAGATGAAATCGCTGCGACCAAGGGTCGTAGAGTTCTCTTCCCTGCAGGGATATAGCATGGGCTGCCGGGTCTTCGCCGTAGAACGTAACGCTATTGTGTTGGCCGAATCCACCCAACGACCTTGGGAATCCGCCACTTGACCGTATCATCACCTCTGAAAGCCCTCTGTACTCAAGCGTCCTGATACGTTCTTTCGTCAGGTCAACGTCCACATGGTTTGCCCCTATCACAAGTCGCCCTAGTTCTCGAAGGGGGCGATGGGTCGAGTCGCTGGCTTGTTTTGAGGTCGTGTCCTGCTGTGCGACCGCATTGGCGGTCAGCAGCAGGGCACAAAGCAAACAGGCAGGTACGAATCCTGCCTGTTGACGTTGTTGCTTGTTGATACTACCCGCCGGCATCAGAGGACTATTCCTGGACCGGTGTGTCGGTGGCAAGGACCTCGTCTTCGTCCTCGTCACGTGTTACGGTTGTGATGTCTGCGATCGAGTCTCCCTCATCCAGTCGGATCAATCGAACGCCCTGGGTGTTGCGGCCAAGGGTTCGGATATCCTTGATGGGTTGACGAATGAGGATTCCGTTCGTCGTCATCACGACCAAGTCGTCGGTATCTGCTACTTCGAGGATAGCGCAGACATTGCCGGTCTTGTCCGTCACATTCATCGCGATGACGCCCTTCGCGCCCCGCTTTGTCTTACGGAAGTCTTCGAGCTTCGTTCGCTTGCCATATCCGTTGGCACCTACAACGATCACTTGCGCATCTGCATGGCGTACAGCCGTAAGGCTAATCACTTCGTGATCTGCTTCGAGCGAGATGCCGCGTACGCCCGTAGCGGTTCGACCCATGGCGCGGACGTCATTTTCGTGGAAGCGTACGGCAAGACCAGAGCTGGCTCCGATCAGGATCTCCGCGTTGCCATCGGTAAGTCGTGCGGCAATCAGCCTGTCGTTCTCGGTAAGGTTCACGGCGATGATCCCGTTTGCACGGACGTTCTGGAAGTCGGCAATGGGTGTCTTCTTCACGGTACCTTCCTTCGTCGCCATGAAGATGTATGCCTCCTGATCAAAGGTCTTAACCGGCAGGTATGCCGTCACCTTTTCATCGGACTGCTTCTGAATGACATTCGCGATGGAGCGACCTTTCGCGTTCCGGCTACCTTCGGGGATGTCGTAGACCTTGATGCGGTACACGCGGCCCCTGTCTGTGAAGAACAGCAGGAAGTGGTGTGTCGACGCACGGAAGACGTGTTCCACGTAGTCATCATCGTACGTTCCGGCACCGCTGACTCCCCTGCCCCCTTTCAGCTGGCGGCGATAGTTAGTCACGGCCGTGCGCTTGATGTATCCATTGTGCGAGATGGTGATGATCACCTCTTCATCGGCGATCATATCCTCGAGCGTAAAGTCGCGCGCATCGTGAACAACCTGTGTCCGACGTTCGTCGCCATGTTTGGTGGCAAGTTCCGTCAGCTCATCGCCAATGATCTGCATCTGGAGTTGGGGGCTGGCAAGGATCGAGCGCAGACGTTCGATGGTCTCGATGACCTCGCGGTATTCCTGCTGGATCTTTTCGCGCTCGAGGCCTGTAAGACGCTGCAAGCGCATGTCCAGGATGGCCTTTGCCTGCACTTCGGACAGGCCGAAGTTCTTCTGTAGCCGTTCCAGAGCCGTCGGTACGTCCTTCGATTCTTTGATGGTCTTGATCACGGCATCGATGTTATCGAGCGCAATGATGAAGCCTTCCAAGATATGAGCACGCTTCTCGGCTGCCGCCAGGTCGAACTGCGTACGACGGACGATGACCTCGTTACGATGCTTGACGAACTCCTGGATCATCTCCTTCAGCGTGAGGATCCGAGGCCTGCTGTTGACAAGGGCAAGCATGATCACGCCAAAGGTCACCTGCATTTGCGTGTGCTTGTACAGGTTATTCAGCACCACCATTGGCACGCCATCCCGCTTCAGCTCGATCACGACGCGCAGACCCTCGCGATCTGATTCGTCGCGAATATCCGAGATGTCCTCAAGCGTCTTCGCCTTGACCAGGTCTGCGATCTTCTCGATCAGGCCTGCCTTGCTTACCTGATACGGCAGCTCGGTGATGACGATCGATTCCTTACCCTGCTTGTTGACCTCGACATTGGCCTTGGCACGCACAAGTACTTTACCACGACCTGTCGTATAGGCATTTCGAACGCCTTCGTAGCCATAGATGATACCGCCCGTCGGGAAGTCAGGGGCAGTGACATACTGCAGGAGTTCCTCGTTGGTGATATCCGGGTCGGCGATCACGGCCTTGATACCGTTGACGATCTCACGCAGGTTATGCGGCGGTATGTTCGTCGCCATACCAACGGCGATACCGTTGGCACCGTTGACGAGGAGCGTTGGCATAACGGTCGGCAGAACCGTCGGCTCCTGCAGTGAGTCATCGAAGTTGCCGCGGAAGTCTACCGTGTCCTTGTCCAGATCGCGGATGACCTCCATGGCCGTATGGGCCAGACGTGCCTCCGTATATCGCATGGCAGCCGCTGAGTCACCATCGATCGATCCAAAGTTGCCTTGTCCGTCAACAAGGGGGTATCGCATCGACCATGTCTGCGCCAGACGCACCATGGCATCGTACACAGCACTGTCGCCGTGGGGGTGATACTTACCCAACACCTCACCGACGATACGGGCGCTTTTCTTGTAGGGTCGGTTCGGAAGCATGCCCAGCTCGTACATCGCATACAGGATGCGGCGGTGCACAGGCTTTAGGCCGTCACGCACGTCGGGCAAAGCCCGGGAGACGATGACGGACATTGAGTAATCAAGGTAGGAATCCCGCATCTCGTCCTCCATGAGGACGGGCTGGATACGTTCGTTGGACAGAGCCATACTTGGGAGAATTTATGCTGCTAAAAGTCCCGGCGAAGGCTGCAATTCGACGGGTAGAATGACGTGCAAAAGTACGAAAAATGCCCCCTCGGAGGGCCTATCGCAGGACGACGAACTGCAGGATGTTCGTGGACGGGCCGAGCGGATCGTCGGCCGTAAAACGGGCATGATACACGCCTACCGGAACGATCGATCCCATGTCGTCATGGCCATCCCATGATACGATGGATCGACCCAACTGCAGCGTGGTGGCTATGGTGCGCATTCGTTCGCCGCGAAGACCGAAGATCTCGATCCTGCCGGGAACAAAGGGCTTGTCGGACGCAAGATCGACCAGGAACGAGGCGGTCGATGACACGGGATTCGGGGCAATGGTGACACCTTGCAGCGATGTGGCATCGGCATGGAAGACGCTCAACTCAAGGGTATCCGTGTTTCCCGTCGCATCGGATGCTCGGACGATGATGTTGTTTTGCCCAGGTTCCATACGGTACTGGAATTGCATGCCAGCACGAGCTGACGGCTCGTCGGTCAAATCGGAGATTGACGAGGTTGGAAAGAACCTGTACGACGTTGTGTTTGCTGCCCGAATACGGTCGCCATTGACGAAGACCGTCAACCTCGTCGAATCGTTGATGGGAAGTTTCGAGTTATCATGGACGGTGATGCTGATGGTTGGCTCACGAAGGACGTACATACCGTCGTATGCGGCGCCGCCGTCGATCGTTATCTGGATCTGTGGCGCGATACTATCGTCGCGAACTCCCAACCTTAAAAACGCCACGTTGTTGAAACGGTACAGATCGCGCTGGCTGGCCCGTCGGTCGATGGTAACATCGACGGCATTGAGCGTTGACAGACGCCCTGTTGGAACAAGAAGCTCAACCAGGCTGGAGTCATTTGGACGAATCACGTCACCGAGCTGCCACGGCAGGTCCAACGTTCGTTCAGTGCCGGCATTCGCCCGAACGACAAGCTCGCCGACCTTCATAGCGGCAGCCTTTCTGCGATAGGCATTGCGAACAACGAAGCGGATGCTCACGGTATCACCCTTCAGCGGGTCATCAGGAATGCTGACCACCGCCTGTGGATCGACAAGCACCTCATCGGCCGGGACGTAGGCAGCCGTCATACCAGCTACTGCAGGACGTATCGTGTCATTGGGATCATCGTCACGAAGGATTGCCTCGAGCCGTACAAACGGATACTCCTTGGCACCATCTGACGGAGTCCACGACGAGGCTGTGACGTCCAAAGTATCCAAGACGACATCCGTTCCGTCGTCCCTTGTACCAATCACCTGACCAGCGATCTGGCGGCCACTGCCGGCGGCATGCAGTCGAAGCTCCGACCATGATTCGGCCGGACCGATCGAGGGGAACGTCACACGGCCAGATGGCGCGGCATACGGCAGGGCAAACTGCTGGGTTACCATACTGTCCGGGAAATTCTCGAAGACCTCGATTGCTGCGCCTCGAGGAAGACCTCGACGACCAAAGAACACCCATGATGCCCGAGGTTCGAGTGAATCGACAGCCGCAGATCCAAAAGAACGCATCACGGTCCGCAAACTGTCCATGAGCGTGTCTTTGACGAATCCCGTGATGGCCTCGTCACAGATTGCCAACAGTACACGGTCATTGTCCTTCACGGAATCGGTCATGAACTTCAGGAATTCCGCGGCATAGCCATTGTGCCCAGATTCTTCCGGCGTCAGCGGCCACTGCCATGTATCATAGCGCCGAATCGCACGCGGAATCGTATCGTTGGCTCCAAGGACGACTACGTTCATGCCACGCCAGTAAGGATTGTTGGCATATGGAACGTCGCCAACATTGATCTCAAGCACCGGATCGACAAGCACGTTCGCCGTTGGCACACCGCTCGATCGCATGAAGACCTGTATGTCACGTCGGGCAAGCACGACATTTGCCGAATCCACATCAACCACGACGGAAGGCGTGGCCTTCTCGAAACGCACCGCGGGAATGTTCGTCACAGCGAGTTCGACGTCTTCGTCCGCGCCTGTTGACGTTGGGATCCAGGACCATTCGGGCGATTGATCGGTACCTGCCGCAGACCGCCGTACTCCTAACCAAAGGTCGACGTCAACGGGAAGTTCGACAGGGACGGCCCAGTCTACAATGGAGGCATCCCGTCGTACCTCATCGGTCGCTGAACGGATCACGACGTTCTCGGGCAATGCATCAGGACGTGATGAAATGGCAAAGTCGTACACCGCCGACGGGTCGTAGGGATTGGGGTCGATCATGCGAACGACGGCACCGCGTCGCGAGATCTTCCAGTGGGCCTGCGGCTCTACCGGTAGCATCGAATTGGCATAGACGCGAAGTGTAAACTGCACGGTGTTGTTCGGCCGTGGATCACCCGGAACCATCTTGTCCGGATCTATCTCGACAACGATCGCATGATCACCAACCTTGCGTCGTACATCGAGCGTGCACCGTACCACGCTGCGCGCACAGACGCCACCCTCAAGCACGAGGTTCAGTACATCCGTAACTCCTGCATACGTACGTCGAACTCGTACCGGAACGGGCAGGTCCGTACCCACTCCGGCGTTCCGAACCGTGATCGTCATGATGAGCAGCGAGTCGTCTTCGGTGATGAACGTTGTGCCCTGGGTATCCTGAACCGAGATGTCCTGCTGCCGCACGAACAGATCTGTGATCGTGTCGATACGTACTCTGCTAAGCGGGTCGCCAAGCAGTGTTTGCTGCATGGCCGTGTTCACTCCATCCTGACTCGTTCCCGACGCAAGAATCGTCTTTCCATAATACAGGATGTCTCCAACGGAGCGAAGTCCATGCGTTCGCATGGCATCGTGCAGGCGGTAGTGCAGGGCATCAACAGTGTATTTCCAAGCCCAGCCTGTACCACCGATGGCACCTACCAGGCCATTCCTGGGTTCGGTCAGATACGTCGCATTCTTGCACGGCGTGCTCGGATTCGAGAAGGCACCGGTCTGACACGCATACGTAGCCATGAATCCGCCACGGCCTGCATTGTCGAGTTCGTTTGGATCCCAGCCTTGGATGTCAAAACGGTCTGTAGCACCATGTCCGATGAAGTTCATCCACTCTACGCCCTGATTCATGCGTTGCCGAATCTCATAGCCAAGGTTGGGTCGCGTTGGATATGCACATAGGGTTAGTGTGTCTACACAGAACGGCAGTCCATCAAGGTTGTATCCGGTACCAAAGGGGTCATTGAGCAATGACTCATAGATCTGGCACAATCCTTCGGGCTCTGTCCCACCGCCGACAAAGAAGAAGTTTCGCATCCACGGCTCGAAGCGAACCGTATCGTGATGAATGATCTTGTCGATGTGGTTCTTGGCCTCGTCGGCTGTCAGAGCCGGAATTCGCCCCACGATGAGCTCTGGAAACTGCACATCGGCATCATCATCGATAAGGCCATACCAGTAGTCCGACGAGGGACGGCCATACGTAGGGATCTGATCCGGCCTTCGGGCGCTAACATTGCCCCCTTTAATGGCCAGGCGAACATCCCACGAAGCATTCCCTACAAGAACAAGATATTGCGGTTTAGGGAGTGGTGCTCGCTCATAGACGTCTCGTAAAAACGCTTTGATCGCATACGGAGAATGGGTGCCAGCACCGTACTCATCGAT
>VFFB01000028.1 GCA_018882585.1 Candidatus Kapaibacterium sp. | reverse complement strand
GAAACCGAGTTCGGTGACGCCATGCTCAAGATGATGCCCAATGCTGCAGGCACGAACCTGACGATGGATGCAAATGGGACGCAAGAGTTTGATTTCACGTTCACGCCGGGCCAAGGCGAGCTTTGGCCGGATGGTCAGCAGTACGTGATCGCTTTTGTTCAAAAGGCTACGGGTGACCGTGAGATCCTCCAAGGCGGCACGAACCTGAACGAAGTATTCGCCCGCCTCGAGATGTCGACAGCAAAGTGGCAGTACATCACCAAGGGCGAATCCAAGTCGGGTACGGTGACGGTAACCAATCCCGGAAAGAGCGCCATCGAAGTAGAAATGTCGATCACCAATGCCGCTGATCTTACCCAGGCAGGCTGGACGGTTTCCTTAAGCAATGACGTGCTTGCACTTCCTGCCGGTGGTAGCAAGACGGTCACAGTGACGGCAAAGGCTCCGAATCGTGCAAGCTTTGCCGGCATCCTTGTAGGTGCCAAGCCTGTAAACCTGGCCGGTGGCATTGCCCGTGAGTCTGCTGTCGAACACGGCTATCTGACCGAAGGTGCACGCGTTGCCGTTTGGGCCGGTGCTTCGGAAGGTGCTGTCGTCTCGGCAATCGGTGCGCTGGCTTCATCGCACAGTACCGACGTCGTATATATTCCGCTTGCGCAAGAGATCGTTGAGGCCTTCGATCCGACGGCCTTTGATGCAGCAATCTTCCCGGCCGGCTTCGACGGTCGCTTCAACATGGTCGCGTTCACGCCGATCATGGAAGCCATGCAGAGCTCCGGCAAGGGCGTCTGGATGCATGCTCCTGTTGGTCTTGTCGTGACAAATTCGAACCTGACGGTTGCCGGTTATCCGGAGATGAAGGCTTGGTTCGATCGCATGGGCGTTTCGCTGAAGGAAACAAAGAACCGTCTGAATGCCGCTAACACGAAGACGCTCTCGTTCAAGGCAGATGGTGTGGCAGGCGACGAGATCGGCGATAAGTGGACGGCAACGGTCAATCGCAGTCAGTATGACGAAACGAGCCCTGTCAACTGGCCGTTCTATGCCTCGGCAACGGACATCATGAATGTCAGCCCGACCGCACCGACCGTTGGTTTCACCTACTCGGACGGCGTAAAGTCGAACATCGTTGGTGTACGCAGCACGGCACTCGGCAAGGCTGTGTACACGACGTTCGGTCCCGAACTGATCCCGACGGAATCGGAGCGCAATACGCTTACGCAGAAGATCCTCGATTGGCTGCTCAAGGGCAATGCTCCTGGCCTTACGCTTTCGACGAACACGCTGAACTTCGGTGAAGTGGTTGTTGATGCCATGAAGGAAGCTTCGGTGAAGATCACGAATCCTGGGTCGGCACCGCTTGAGATCTCCTCGATCGCCATTGCCGGCATCGATACAGACGCCTTTACCGTAAAGAGCGGCGGAACAACGTCGGGTGCGATCACCGTGCAGCCGAAGGGCGACCACACGGTCGTGGTGACCTTCAAGCCTGGCTTTGCAGGCACGTTCAGTGCTCGTCTCGAGATCGAGTCGAACATCGGTTCGACGTCGACCGTGGCACTCTCCGGCAAGGGAGCTGATAACAATACCAGCGTCGAAACAGAAGCAACAACGCCGTCGGGTGCACTGTCGCTCCGTCTGGTCGGTTCCAACCCCGTCACGACGGCTTCGGCCGTTGAGCTGACGGTGAACGGTGCCGGTACCGAAGATGTGACGCTGACGCTCGTGGACGTTGCCGGCCGTACGGTTGGTACGATCTTCAACGGTACGCTTACAGCCGGTTCACAGCGCTTCGACCTGAATGCAGCCGACCTGAACAGCGGCATGTACACAGTTGTTGCGACGACTGGCGCCGAGCGTGCTACGATCACCGTCGTTGCTAGCCGCTAAGCCTACGCAATCGAGAGGCCTCCGGCCTTCTCGCAGCAGATGAACACAACGCCCCGCAGCAGTGCTGCGGGGCGTTGTTCGTTATGGCTGGTAGCGATACTTCAGTCCCGGCGGCAGGAGGGTGCGCAGCCGGTAGTCTCCGAAGCCCGTGTTGTCGTCGAAGATGTACGAGAAGTTGTTCGGATAGGTCCAAACGATGCGCTGGGCAAAGCCCGTGCGAATGTTGAAGCGCTCGACCGCAGCGGGTGGACCAAGGATGATGTAGACCATGCCCATGTCCGTGAGCCAGCCCTCGGTGTAGGCACGGTAATTCTTGTTGGCGTGCTCAATGCGAGCGTAATACTCCTCGAAGGCCTCATTCCGTATCGTGTTCGGCGTCGGATCAAGCGTCTTCCAGAAGGCTTCGAACCGGGCCTGACGTTCTGACGGCGAAGCGCCCGTCTCGATCTGGTCGATATCGGCCTGTTGCGCAACGTATCGCAACTGCTTGATGGCCTTGCCAAGGTCCGACAATGCCTCGCTTAAGGCTGTGCGTGGAATGGTCAGCCCCCGCGTCCGCTCCGCAAGGGCATTCGATGTGTCGACCTCTGCCCCCTTCACATCATGCATGCGAATGCGGAGAGTGTACGAGCCGGACATTGGCTGAGCAGGCAGAGCGATTGGGATGAATTGCTGGTTGGACCGCTTTGGAAGCGAATCAGGCTGTGTGATGCCCTCGGCAAGGACGCGTCCGTCTGAGGTTGAAACCCGCCACGAATAGCCGGTGCGCACCGGCGCATCAACATACGTCTCGAAGAAGGCGAACAGGGACATGTCGGGTGCGTGGATGACGTCGCCGATGTATGGCGAGATCTTGAAGCGGTCGCCACGCTGCTCGATCTGATCCAGGTAAAGGATGCTGCTGATCGACGGAATGGATGTGGTGTAGTCGGGGATGGTCACATCGCGCTGAGTCTGATACTCGCGGCGCGAGAAGATGTCCTTGGCCGTCGACTCCAGACGATATCGGCCGGGAGCAAGACGGAAGGTGCGTACGCTGCGATCGGCAGAGCCGGTGGCACCGCGGCTGGTACGGTAGTCCTTCTCGGCGATGGATCGCTCGTAGACTGTGTCGATGACGATACGTGACGTTGAGTCCCTGACGGTGACCGACACGGAATACTTTGCAACGTAGGTGTCGGCGGTCGACTCAAACTGCAGTGCCTCGTATGGTAATGCAGTGTAGATATCCAGCCGAGCGCGCGGATCGATCTCGCTGCTGCGCGTCGAGATCGCATCCACAACAAAGGTCGACGGCAGGGATGTCTGCCCAAGCAACGAGGCGGCGCCCCCTACAAGGGCGACGGCAGAGGCAGCGGCGATTCGAACATAGGGGCGCATCAGCCGCGTACACGTAAATGGAGCAGTTCTCGTGCCTCGCGCGCCAGGCCTTCACGGTCGTCGGGATGGGCAATGGCAATGAGTGCTTCGGCCCGTTCCCGTAGACTACGTCCGTGCAAGTACGCAATGCCGTATTCCGTGACGACGTAGTGCATGTGGGCACGTGATGTTACCACGCCGGCACCGGGCTTGAGCATCGAGACGACCCGGGCCACACCCTTGGACGTGCGCGACGGCAAAGCGATGATGGGACGTCCCCCGCGCGACAGTGCAGCACCACGAACGAAGTCGACCTGACCGCCAACGCCGCTGTATGGACGTGGTCCGATGGAGTCGGCACAGACCTGGCCCGTGACGTCGATCTCGATGGCGCTGTTGATGGCCGTCATCTTCGGATTACGGGCGATCACGCTGGGATTGTTCACATAGGCAACATCCAGCATGGCCACCATCGGATTGTCGTGAATGAAGTCATAGACCTTGCGTGAGCCCATGACGAACGTTGCCACGATCTTGCCCGGATGGATGGTCTTTTGCGAGCCGTTGACAACGCCGCGTTCGACAAGCTCCACCAAACCGTCCGAGAACATTTCGGTATGCACACCAAGGTCTCGGTGCGAACCGAGTTCTTTGAGCACGGCATCAGGGATGGCACCAATGCCCATCTGCAATGTGGCACCATCATCGACCAGTGTTGCCACGTGCCGCCCTATGGCCTGTTCGTCGGGCGTAAGCGGTGGCAGGAAGACCTCTGGGATCGGATCATCGACCTGCACCATACAGGTGATCTTCGAAGCATGCACCAAGGCATCGCCGTGCGTGCGCGGCATGTTGGGATTGACCTGGGCAATGACGATCTCTGCCGAATGCAGCGCCTCGTGCGCAGCCTCGACCGTGGTGCCAAGCGAACAGAATCCATGTGCATCCGGCGGAGACACATGGATGAGTGCCACGTTGATGTCCAGGACGTCGTTCTTGAACAGCGATGGAATGTCGCTTAGGAAGACCGGCGTGTAATCGCCGCGTCCGGACTGCACGGCTTGACGCGTGTTGGCACCAATGAACAGACAGTTCACACGGAACGAGTCCTGAAGTGCCTCGTCGGTATAGGCCGCCGGACCCTCCGTGTGCAGTTGCACGATCTCGACGTTGCGCAGCTCTGGCGCTCGTCGCACAAGTGCTTCGAGCAGCCGTATAGGGGCTGCAGCAACGCCATGCAGAAAGATGCGATCATCGGATCGGACGTGCTGTACGGCTTCATCGGCTGAGACGTAACGGGACATGAGGTTCCTGTTGAGAACAGATGTTCGGGGAAGGGCAAAAATAGGACGCTGAATCCCGTAGATTCGCAGTGCTTTACCAGGAATCTCCATGGAACTCGCCAACATCATCTTTCTTATCGTTCTTGTTGCGGCAATGGCAGTGTTTGCCATGAGCGCAAAACGACTAATTGCGTATCTGCGCGTTGGCAGGCCCGACGTACGCTGGGATCGTCTTGATGAGCGCATTCGCATGACGATGATCGTCGGCTTTGGCCAGAGCAAGATCCTGCGCGACAAGGTCGCCGGTCCCATTCATGCGGGCATCTTCTGGGGCTTCCTCGTGCTTCTGTTCTCGGCCATCGAAATGGTCCTTGAAGGTATGCACGAAGGCTGGTCGCTGAACTTCCTTGGACCGATCTACAGCATCGTCACGATCCTTACCGACCTGTTCTGTCTGCTGATCATCGTCGGTACGGCAATGTCGCTCTGGCGCCGCTACGTCACGAAGGTGAAACGCCTGCAGGTTGAATCCGAGAAGGTCGAGGCAGGCATGATCCTCGTCACGATCTTCACGATCGTCACGGCGCTCTTGCTGCAGAACGCTATGCGCCAGCACGTTCACGGTGCCGACTTCTCCTGGGCAGTCCGCCCGGTCGCATGGCCTCTTGGTAATGCACTCGCCGGCATCCTTGGCGATGGCGGCGTCTCGGCGCTGTTTCATGTTGCCTGGTGGATGCATGCAGTGCTGATCCTGGCCTTCATGAACTATCTGCCGTTCTCGAAACACCTGCACGTATTGACGTCGATCCCCAACGTCTTCTTCGGTCCGCTCGGTCCGACCAATGCGCTGGAGCCCATCGACTTCGAGGCCGAGAACGTCGAGAAGTTCGGCGTCACCGACATCGAGGATCTGTCATGGAAGTCGCTGTTCGACGGCTATACGTGTACGCACTGCGGCCGCTGCACCAGCGTCTGTCCGGCCAATCAGACGGGTAAGGTCCTCGACCCGCGCGGTATCATCATTGCCATCCACGACCGCACGATGGATAAGGCCCCCCTCATCCTGAAGAAGGAAAGGGGCGAGGAGTTGACCGAGGCGGAACAGCAGGTGTGGGACAAGAAGCTCATCGGCGATTATGTTTCGCCTGATGCCCTGTGGGCCTGTACGACATGCGGTGCCTGCATGCAGGAATGTCCCGTGAACATCGAACATGTTCCTGCCATCGTGGGCATGCGTCGCTCGATGGTGCTGATGGAGTCGTCATTCAACGACGAGTCAGCACTGCTGCCCGACATCTATGGCAACATGGAAACGAACTCCGTGCCGTGGGGCGGCTTTGCTCAGGCCGATCGTGCAGACTGGGCACAGGGAATGAACATCAAGACGGCCGCCGATGATGCCAGCATGGAAGTGCTCTTCTGGGTGGGCTGCGCCGGCAGCTACGACGAGCGCGCCAAGAAGGTCACCAAGGCCTTTGCCGAGCTGATGCAGATCGCCGGTGTGGAGTTTAGAATCCTTGGCACCGAAGAGAACTGCACAGGCGACGTGGCGCGTCGTACGGGCAATGAGTATCTGGCCGACATGCTCACGAAGACGAACATCGAGACCTTCCAGCGATACGGCGTCACGAAGATCGTTGCCACCTGTCCGCACTGCTTCAATACGCTGTCGAACGACTATCCGCAGTACGGCTTCGAAGCCGAGGTTACCCACCACACGCAGTTCATCCGTGAGTTGATCGATCAGGGACGACTCAAGATCGACCGGCATGCAGTGTCGGCCGCCACGGTGGCCTACCACGATTCGTGCTACCTGGGCCGCTACAACGAGGAGTTCGACGCTCCGCGCGCCACGCTGGAGAACGTCCCCGGCCTTACACTGCTCGAGCCCGCGCGGTCGGGCGACCGTGGTCTGTGCTGCGGCGCAGGCGGTGGCCGCATGTTCATGGAAGAACACGTCGGCGATCGCGTTAACATTGTTCGCACCAACGAGCTGCTGGCAACCGGCGCCACGACCATTGCCGTGAACTGTCCGTTCTGCACAACGATGATCACGGATGGCGTCAAGGCCGCCGAGCGAGCCGATGACGTTCAGATCAAGGATGTTGCCGAGATCGTCCGCGAGGCCGTACAGGCATGATCACTGTCGGAGCAGCGCAGGCCGATGTCGATACGTCGTCGCTATGGCGCTCTGCCTGGTTCGTAAGCCTGTTGACGATCGTCTACAACGTCGCCGAAGGCGTCGTCAGCATCTGGATGGGGCTTGATGACGAGACCCTTGCGCTATTCGGGTTTGGTGCCGACAGCATCATCGAAGTTGTCAGCGCCATCGGTGTGGCCCACATGGTACTGCGTCTGCAACGACACGGGTCAGAGCGTCGCGATGTCTTCGAGCGCACGGCACTGCGTGTGACGGGGTGGAGCTTCTATGCGCTGACGGCGACGCTGGCGGCCACGGCGGTCATGTCGATCGCGACCGGACACCGTCCGGAAACGACCATTGCCGGCATTGTGATCTCATCGATCTCCATTGCCTTCATGTGGGCCCTCATTCGCGCGAAGGTGCGCATCGGCACGGCATTAGCGTCGGCACCGATCATCGCCGATGCTAACTGCTCAAGGGTCTGCCTGCGCATGTCTGTCGTCCTGCTGGCCTCGAGCGCCATCTACGCGCTGATCGGTCTTGCATGGATCGACGCCCTTGGGGCGCTCGGCCTTGCATGGTATGCCCTGCAGGAGGGACGTGAGTGCTTCGACAAGGCTCGTGGCGTTGAATGCAGCGACGGATGTCACGCGGCGTGACGCCGCCGCGTTAGTGAATGCGGATCGACGTTGCCAATACCTTGGCCAATTCACCTGTAAGGGTTCGTCGGTCGAACTGTTCCACAACGGCTTGGTCCGGTTGCGGCAGTGCCGAGGCCTGCCACTTGTCGTACAGACCATTGATGGCCGAAACGATGGCCTGCACATCGGTGGGGTCCGTCAGCGTTGCCGCGCCATAGCGTTCTGCATCGCGTCGCAATGCCCCCTGCGGAACAGATACCAGAAGGGGTTTCCTTGAACCGATGTATTCGTAGAGCTTGCCTGATGAAATGGTGTCGGCATTCCTGCCATGGCCGACCATCATCCACAACACATCGCTGTCCATCAGCAGGCGCACCGTATCCGGATGCGACAGGTAGCCGTGATCGGTGGTGATGTCCTGCAGACCATACCGGTTGATGCGTCGCTTGTGCTGGTCGCGCAGCAATCCTGCAAAGTGCAGACTGATGCGGGCGTCGGGGCGGTCGCGGCGTATGCGACGCATGGCTTCGAGGAAGTACTTGGGCGTCACCATCTCGTAAAAGATGCCGGCATACGTCAGCGACATTGTCGAACGGTCCGAGATGATCGGTGCGCGTTGCGACGCCGCATCGAAATCGGCCGAGTCGTAGCCGTGCGGAATGATGACGACGTCGTGCACGTCCAGCTGCGGATATGTTGCAAGCAGCCGCTCCTTGATGCGACGGTTGGTGACCACGACCTTCGATGCATGGGTCAGCACGTCGTACTCGTACTGCTTATGCAGGTGGGCATGCAGGGGAGTGGGGTAGAACGAAAACTGGTTGCCATACCACAGGTCACGGTAGTCAACTACCAGCGGGATGCCCGTTTCGACGCTCAGGCGGGCCGCTGCCATCATCGATGAAAAAGGCGGGCCGCTCACCCAGATGCAGTCGAACGACGTCTCCTTGACGAGCTCACGTGCCGTGCGAAGTGCCTGCGAGGCCCATCCGCGCTTGTTGTCGGGAATGAACAGCGCCGACGACATCCTGCTAAGCGTCTTGCGGATGAATTCGTGCGGCATCCGCACGGTACCCTTTGCTGCAAGACGGCTGTTGGGGTCGGTGCCAGACGTACGATGGATCACGATATCGCGCTCGGCCAGCTCGTCCAGCAGCTCCGTATCATGGGCATAGTACGCCGTTGGCCCGGTGGCGATCACATGCGGACGCCAGCCGTAGTCGGGCAGGTACTTCATGAACTTTGCGACGCGTTGGACGCCGCTTAGGCCCATCGGAGGGAAATAATAGGCGAAGACGAGGACGTTGTTGACGGACATGGTGTGCTTAGACAACCACCATTTCGGTGGGAGCTGACGTCAGGATCTGCGGTCCATTCGGCTTGATCACCACATCGTCTTCGATGCGCATACCAAACTTGCCGGGCAGGTAGATACCCGGCTCGATCGTGATCACGCAATCCGTAGGCAGTGCTTGTGCCTTGTTCACGTAGCTCACGCGAGGCATTTCGTGTACTTCGTATCCAAGACCGTGTCCAAGCGAATGTTTGAAGTTTTCGCCATATCCGGCCTTGGCAATGATGTCGCGTGCGGCTGCATCAAGATCGGCAGCGATCACACCCGTGCGTGCCGCATCAAGCGCGGTCATGTGTGCATCATAGAGCACGGCGAAGACATCCATGACCTTCTTCGAAGGCTGTCCCACGCAGAACGTCCGCGTCATATCGCTGTAAAATCCATTCACACAGGCGCCGAAATCAACGGTCACCACGTCGCCCTTCTTGATCTTGTTCGTGCTGGCACGGCCATGGGGCATGGCACTGCGGGCGCCTGCCACCACGATGATGTCAAAGGCGTCTTTCTCTGATCCCAGTTCGCGCGTCACCGTCGCAAGGTAGTTGGCAACGTCGCGTTCCGTGTGTCCGGCCTCGACCACGCCAAGCATACGTTCGTATGCCGTGCTGACGATCTGGGCGGCCTTGGCGATCTCCTTGATCTCGTACGAGGCTTTGACCATCGTCAGGGTATCGATCAATCCCGACACGTCGACAAGTTTGGAAGGGGCAAGGGCCTTCTTCATGGCTGCATGCTGGCCTACGAGCGTGCGCGACGCGTCGAAGCCCAGTGCGGCACAGCTCTTGGGCACGCCCGCTGCTGCGGCGGCCATCCAGAAGTTGCGATCGATATGGATCGACAGTCCGTCTACCTTGTACAGCTCCTTCTGCACCTGCACGGCATACAGGTCGTTCGTAAAGAAGTGTACCTTCTTCTTTGTCACGATAGCGGCGGCCATCGAGCCTGAGTAGCCAAACAGGTAACGCAGGGCGTGGACATCGCTGATGATGTATCCATCGATGCCGTGTTCCTTGAAGCGTGAGCGCAGCGCGGTCAGGCGTGCCGTAGCCGTACGAAGTTGGAGTGCCGAAGCCATGGTTATCGTGTAAAGTAGTTCGGAGATTCTTTGGTGATGATCACATCGTGCGGATGCGACTCGCGCAGTCCGGCAGCGGTCATGCGCACGAACCGTGCGTGGCGCTGCATGTCGGCGATCGTCGCGCAGCCGCAATAGCCCATGGAGGCGCGCAGGCCGCCAACGAGTTGATAGATCGTGTCGCTGACGCTTCCTTTGAACGGCACGCGGCCTTCGATGCCTTCGGGGACGAGTTTAGCGATCTCGTCTTCGACATCCTGGAAGTACCTGTCGGCAGAGCCTTGTCCCATGGCGCTCAGCGAGCCCATGCCGCGATAGATCTTGTAGGCGCGACCCTCCAGCTGGACCTTTTCGCCGGGCGACTCCTCGTGTCCGGCAAGCAGGCCGCCAACCATGATGGTATCGGCGCCGGCGGCGATGGCCTTGGCCACGTCACCCGTCTGCTTGATACCGCCGTCGGCGATCACGGGAATGCCCAGCGGTCCGGCCACGGCAGCCACATTCATGATGGCCGTGATCTGGGGCACGCCAACGCCCGCCACAACGCGTGTGGTACAGATCGAACCCGGTCCGATACCGACCTTCAGTCCGTCGGCACCGGCATCGATCAAGGCCTTTGCGGCCTCGCCTGTGGCGATGTTCCCTGCGATCACCTGCAGTGAGGGATGTTGTTGCTTGACGGACATGACGGTGGAGATGACGCCCTTGGTATGTCCGTGAGCGGTATCGACGATCACGACGTCGACGCCGGCCTCGACAAGTGCTGCCACGCGGTCAAGCGTGTCGGCGGCGATACCCACGGCGGCACCAACGCGCAGGCGGCCTTGTTCGTCCTTTGCGGCCTTGGGATAGCGTTTGTTCTTTTGGATGTCCTTGACGGTCATCAGGCCTACCAGGACGCCGTTGGCGTCGACGATGGGCAGCTTCTCGATGCGGTGTTCCTGCAGGATGCGCTCGGCATCGGCCAGCGTGGTTCCCACCGGAGCGGTCACCAGGTGGTCGGCCGTCATGATGTGTTCGATGGTCTCGCCACTGTTTGCCGCAAAGCGCATGTCGCGGTTCGTGGCAATGCCTATCAGACGATTCTCGGCATCGATCACGGGGAAGCCCGAGATCTTATACTTGGCCATCAGCGTCTGTGCATCGCGCACGGTGTTGGTGCGCTGCAGCGTGATCGGCTTGCGGATCATGCCACTTTCCGAGCGCTTCACCTTGTCGACCTCTTCGGCCTGCCGTGCGGTCGAGAGATTCTTGTGGATGATGCCGATGCCTCCTTCCCGTGCCAGGGCGATGGCCATGGACGATTCCGTCACCGTATCCATGGCAGCCGAAAGAATGGGAATGTTCAGGGTGATGGCTGCCGTGAGTCGAGCCGACGTGTTGGCATCGCGGGGCAGTGTTTCGGAATACCGGGGCACCAGAAGAACATCATCAAAGGTGATGCCTTCTTCGAGAATCTTGTGCGACGACATTGTGTCCGTAGGAGGGTGTAGCAATTAGCAAAACTACAACTGTCGCACGAAACAGTTTCGGGCGTTCATCCACAGTGCTGACAGATCACTCGAAAATCAATGCCCCCTTCTCCAACATGTCTGAAGAAGGGGGCAGGGAAGTATCGGTGATGCTTGCGACGATCGTGCCGATCAACGCACGATGATGAGCGGTGCGGCTGCTGTTGTCGAGGCTGTACGGTGCGTCACGGTGTACAAGCCTGGTGCAAGCACGTCGATGGCAACGACGGCCGACGTTGTACGAGCGACGGCCGTACCCTGCTGATCGAAGATGGTGATGACGTCGCCGTCGACGGCGTTGGCGATCGTGACCGTCTGCGATGCAGGATTGGGGAAGAGCAAGGCAGTTGCCGCTGTTGCAGGATCTGCATTGACGGACGTGACCGACATCAGCGTGACGCTTGAGGCGACGGGCTGTCCTTTGCTGTTGTAGGTCGAACTCATCACCGAAACCATTGCTCCTGGCGCAAGGTCGGAAATGCTTACGGCTCGGTCTGCGCTCGACTCCATTTCCGTGACGGCCGTCAGCGCAAAGCTCATGGTGCCTGCGCGACCGTCGACGACGATCTCGCGGTCATCTGCACGGACAATGCTTCCGATGACGGCACCCGTAGCACCCATGTTACGGAGGGAGCAATCGACGCCCACGGCAATACGATAGAGGAGTTTACCAGCTTCATCGTACCAGCCGCAGATCTCGTCGCCAACCTTCAGTGCACTCCATGCAATGGGCTGGAGCATTGCATCATAGGCGGACGTGTACGGTGTGCGGTTGAGTTCGACAGAGGTACCAGCTGATTGGATGGTTACCGACGAGTCACCGATGGCCGTGATGATGCCGCCTTGCGTGATGATGACCGGGCAGCCGAAGTTCACCGAGGCCGATACGAGCATGGGCGGTTTGCTCGTTGTAGCATACGTTGCAGAAATGGAAGAGCCGACCATGCTGCTTGTAAATGCAACCACGTCGCCGTTGCAGTTGGTCACGATGGTAGTGGGCGAGTAAAGCATATTCAGAGATGAAATCCCGTCCTCGCTCACAACGATGAAGTTATCGCCAACCTCCTGGATGGTACCGTAGATGGTGGCAACATCGCAAGGGCTTTGCACCAGCACCATGTCGGCCGTGCGCTGGCCGCCGTTGATGCGGTAGTATGCCACGACGGAGCTGCCGGGCACGACCGTTGCAAGAGGCTGTGCGCTGCCGATACAGTTGATGGACTGGGTGGCATCATCGATCGTAAGAGCAACGGAATTCAAGGCGCCATCTTCCGACGTAAAGCCGTCGAGGCTCATGGATGATCCGTCAATGGACGTGATGGTACCCGAGGCGTAAAAGGCATACGGACATCCGTCCTGTACCTGGATTGACTGAAAGGTCATGCCATCGGCTACCTGCAGGATGGATGCCTGCACTGCGGCGCCAACGGTGATCTGGTCTGACGTGATGCCGCCCCGATCACACGTCGTGATGGATGTCTCGTTTGTGATACGCGCTGTGTACGCCGCGTCAGAAGCCGTGATCGTCAGCATGTCGCCATCGCGGGCGGTGATGCGACCGGCAACGTAGATGGGGCATCCGACGGTCGATTGCGCATACTGAAGGAAGGAACCTCGCTTTGGAACCAGCAGATAGACGATGTTCAGCTTGTCGCCTTCGCGAATCGACGATGGATCAAGCGGCATGCCATCGCACGTGTAGAACGGGGCGGCAGAGTCGCCAGGCACGCGGCCGAACTCGGACGACACGGTAAGACGCAACGTTTCGTTCGTTGCTTGGTCGGTCACGACCAGCGTTTTGCCGTCGAACAACACGAAGGTGGCCTCGACGTAGAGCGACTGCGGGCAATCATCCTGCAGGGCGATTGTCACGGCTGTGAGGCCATTTGCAGCCGTGCCTGTGGCGTTGATGTTGGCGATACTGCCAATGGCGAGGTCGGCCAGTGTTCGTGCGGTACCGTCGCACGAGTAGATCACCGTAGCATCGGTGATCGTCAGATCCAGGGTTTGTCCTGCATCTCCAAGCTCTGAAGGAGCAATCAGCTCGATCCGCACGGAGCCCGATGTGATCGTTGTTATCCGTGCCACGAAGTTCCACGCTGGCGAACAACCATCGAACTTCACAGTGCTGGCGATCTGGCGTCCGGCGGCATCCGGCGTTGTAACGACCATGGTGAACGTCCCGGACTGTACCTTGTCGATGGTGCAGCCATGGATGGCGGTTTCGGCATTCACCACAAACGACATCATAGCGACCGTGCCGTTGGGGTCATACGCCTCCAGCGAGATCTCTGATGTTGATGCGGTCACGAGCCTACCGCTGAACACCATGTCAGGTGCCGTCGTATCGCGTTGCGCGGATGCGGCGCTGTGCATCAGCGTCATCAAGAGCACGGCGAGCGCAGTTGCGAGGGTGTGTTTTGACCACATACTTGACTCCGGCGTTGTGTGACTCATTGTGAACCAAGGGCATAACTCTAACCGAGGGTGGAAAGTTACGACAGCTTCGTGTTTACGCGGTTTCTTCGTGGTCCGACATCAGACGGCACGTGTCGGTCAGAACAAAAAAGCCCGACCAGTGGTCGGGCTTCGTGGTTTTCGTTACGGGCGGATTGACGTCAGACGGATTCAGCGCGGAGTCGTGCGGCACGCAGACGGGCTTCTGCCCAGCGTTGATCTTGGATCGCTCGATCGCGGTCGGAGCGTTCTCCGGCGCGGCGCTCAGACGCATCAGCCAAGTCAGCTTCGACGTCAGCGACGTTGATCGCTGCCGCATCGACGAGCTCGTTGACGATGATCGAAATGTTGTTGTTCAATACTTCCACAAATCCACCACGAGACGCGTAATAGGTCACGTGATTCTGTGCATCCTCGAGTTTGATGATACCCACCTCGAGCGAGGAGATGATAGGGGCGTGGTTGTACAGAACCTGGAAGGTACCTTTCGTACCGGGTACGGTCACGGCCAGGACAGTGCCGGTGAAGGCAGTAGCCTGGGGCGTCACGATCGAGACATTCAGAACGTGGTCGCTCATGATCAACCCTGCGTCTTGGCGTAGGCTTCCAACACTTCGTCAAGCGTACCCTTGTAGCTGAACAAGCCTTCGGGGATATGGTCGACGTCGCCGTTGAGGATGGCCTTGAAGCCGGCGATCGTATCGCTGATCTTGACGTAGCGTCCGGGGAAGCCCGTGAACTGCTCGGCAACGTGGAACGGCTGCGAGAAGAATCGCTGGATCTTGCGGGCGCGGTACACGGTAAGCTTGTCTTCGTCGGACAGTTCGTCCATGCCAAGGATCGAGATAATGTCCTGAAGGTCCTTGTACGACTGCAGGATCTTCTTCACGCGCATGGCCGTATCGTAGTGGTCTTGGCCGATGATCAGCGGGTCAAGAATACGCGACGTCGAATCCAGCGGATCGACGGCGGGGTAGATACCAAGTTCTGCGATCTGGCGGCTAAGCACCGTTGTGGCGTCAAGGTGCGAGAACGTATTTGCCGGAGCGGGGTCGGTAAGGTCGTCAGCGGGCACGTACACGGCCTGCACTGACGTGATCGAACCGCGGTCCGTCGATGCGATACGTTCCTGCAATGCCCCCATCTCGGTTGCGAGTGTAGGCTGATATCCCACGGCCGAGGGCATACGGCCCAGGAGGGCGGATACTTCCGAGCCGGCCTGTGTGAAACGGAAGATGTTGTCGACGAACAGCAGCACGTCACGACCTTCTTCATCGCGGAAGTACTCGGCCATGGTCAGGGCCGTCAGAGCGACGCGAGCGCGGGCACCCGGTGGTTCGTTCATCTGACCAAAGACGAGGGCCGTCTTGTCGATGACGCCGGACTCCGTCATTTCGAGGTACAGGTCATTGCCTTCGCGCGTACGCTCGCCAACGCCGGCGAACACGGAGTAGCCACCGTGCTGCTTGGCGATGTTGTGGATCAGCTCCTGGATGATAACCGTCTTGCCCACACCGGCACCACCGAACAGACCCGTCTTGCCGCCCTTGGTGAAGGGCTCGATCAGGTCGATCACCTTGATGCCCGTTTCGAACATCTCCTTCTGTGTCGACAGCGACTTGAAGTCAGGAGAAGGACGGTGAATCGAGTATTTCTTCTCCGAAACGATCGGTCCCTTCTGATCGATGCCGTCTCCCGTCACATTGATAAGACGACCAAGGACTGACGGACCAACGGGCACGGAGATGGGGCCGCCGGTATCCTGTACTTCCATGCCGCGCACCAGACCGTCGGTCGAGTCGATGGCGATCGCACGAACACGATCCTCGCCAAGGTGCTGCTGCACTTCACACACGAGTGTCTCATCAGCGCCGGTCTCGATCGACTTGCGTTTCACATGCAATGCATTCAACACGGGAGGGATCTGGCCGGTGGTGAACTCGACGTCCAACACGGGACCGATGACCTGTACGATGCGGCCGACGTTCATGGAAGTTCCTGTCTCAATGGCCCACACTGGGGCATGGTGTAGAAAATAGACGGGCAAAAATAAGCAATTCTGGATTTCCGATGTGTCCAAGTCGGAGTGGAGCCCATGCTCCGCACCAACCCACGCTGAAGCATGGGCTTATCCTGGTATCTATGTTTGCAGCATGGGAACGACACTGATTACAGGAGCTTCTGCCGGTCTTGGCATGGAGTTCGCCCGTTTGGCCGCTACCGATGGAGAAGACCTTGTGCTGGTAGCGCGGCGGCGCGACCCCATGGCTGCGCTGGCTGCCGAGCTTTCGGCACGGTATGGTCGGCGTGTGACGATCATCGAGGCAGACCTTCGTACGGACGAAGGCGTCCGTCGGGTGATCGATACGATCGTGCGTGACGGCATTGCCGTTGACACGCTGATCAACAACGCCGGGTATGGACTGTACGGCAACTTTGTCGAGCGCGAGGTGGACGGACAGCTTGGCATCATCGATGTGAATGTGCGTGCGCTGACCATGCTGACGCACGAGCTGTTGCCGGGGATGCTGCAGCGACGTCACGGACGGATCATGCTGGTTGGCTCGGTGGGAGGTTTTCTTCCCGGGCCATATCTGGCTGTGTATTACGCTACCAAGGCCTACGTTCTGTCGCTTGGCGAAGCCCTGTCCGAAGAACTGCGCGGTACCGGCGTCACCGTCACCGTGGTTGCTCCGGGGCCAACCACAACAGAGTTCCAGACCGTTGCGGGACTCGGTGTTTCCCGCGTTTCCAAGGTTACCCCTGCGATGTCGGCCCCGACGGTGGCTCGCATCGGCTACAACGGCATGAAGGCCGGAACGGTCGTCGTTATACCCGGCTTTATGAACCGCCTTTCGGCCTTGCTGATCAGCGCGATGCCGCGCGCCCTGGTTCGACGGGTGATCAACGTGCTGCAACGCCGACGTTAGGCATGTTGCCCTGCATGGGTAGGCGGCGCGGGATTTGGTAATTTTGCCGGCTATCTCTCACCGCATCCACCCACGAAGGCTCATCGTATGTCCTACATCGTCTCTGCCGCGCGTACACCCATCGGTGCACTCCTTGGAAGTCTGCAAGATCTGTCGGCGCCACAGCTCGGCGCTGTTGCCATCAAGGCCGCCGTCGAGCGTGCCAAACTCGACCCCAACCGAGTCGACGAAGTGATCATGGGCAATGTGCTGTCAGGCGGCGTTGGACAAGCCCCGGCCCGCCAAGCAGCCATCTATGCAGGACTTTCGAAGCACACTGCATGTATGACCATCAACAAGGTTTGTGGCTCGGGCATCAAGTCCGTGATGTTGGCCGACCAGGCCATCCGCTGCGGCGATGCACAGGTGGTGGTGGCCGGCGGACAGGAGTCCATGACGAATGCGCCGCACGCCATGCTTGACTCCCGCAAGGGCGTAAAATTCGGCAATGCCCGCATGGTCGATTTGATGCAGTGGGACGGACTCTGGGACGTGTACAACCAGGTTCCCATGGGCGATGCGGCCGAACTTTGTGCGACGGATTGCAGCATCACGCGCGACATGCAGGACGAGTTTACGATCGCCTCGTATCAGCGTGCGCAGGACGCGATCGCAAAGGGCTTCTTTGTCGACGAGATCGCCCCGGTAACCATCAAGGGTCGCAAGGGCGACGTGATCATTGATACCGACGAAGAGCCGGGTCGGGTGCAGTTCGACAAGATCCCGACGCTGAAGCCGGTATTCAAGAAGGACGGCACGGTCACGGCCGCCAATGCTTCGACCATCAACGACGGAGCCGCAGCCATTGTCGTCGCATCGGAGCTGGCACTTACGACGCATAACCTTGAACCCATGGCCCGCATCGTTGCGCAGGCCTCGTTCGCCCAGGATCCGCTGTGGTTTACCACGTCGCCCGTCGAGGCGATCAACCGCGTAGTTGCCAAGGCAGGACTGAAGCTCGACGATGTGGATCTGTTCGAGATCAACGAGGCATTTGCCGTTGTGACGCTTGCGGCCCAGCAGAAGCTTGGCATTCCGCACGAGAAGGTGAACGTGCACGGTGGCGCCGTCGCCCTGGGTCATCCCATCGGTGCCTCGGGGGCGCGCATCCTTACCACGCTGTTGCATGCGCTGCGCCGCCGCAACGGCAAGTATGGTCTTGCCACCCTGTGCATCGGCGGCGGCGAAGCCTCGGCCGTCATCGTCGAAATGCTGTAAGTACAACAACGCCCCTTACCACACCACTACTACATGATCACTACGGAGAAGTAGATGCTACGCAAGGTAACACTGATCGAAGGCGATGGAATCGGACCCGAGATCTCGGAAGCAGTAAAACACGTCTTTGCCGCGGCCAACGTACCCGTTGAATGGGAACCGGCCATTGCGGGCCTGGCAGCCATCGAACAATATGGCACAGGCGTGACGCAGGATACGCTGGACGCGATCAAGCGTAATGGTCTTGCACTGAAAGGCCCCACTACCACGCCTGTTGGTGGTGGTCACAAGAGTGTGAACGTAACGATCCGAAAGTCGCTGGAACTGTATGCCAATGTGCGCCTTGCAAAGTCGATGCCGGCAATCGAGACTCGATACTCGAATGTCGACGTTCTGGTGTTTCGCGAAAACGTCGAAGACACCTATGCCGGTGTCGAGCACTGGCAGACGGCTAACGTGGCACAGTGTCTGAAGCTGATCACACGTCAAGGATCCGAAGCATTGATCCGCTACGCCTTCGACCAGGCCCAGACACTTGGTCGCAAGCGCGTTACCTGCGTGCACAAGGCGAACATTCACAAGATCACGGACGGATTATGGCTGGATGTGTTCCGCGAAGTGGCAAAGGATTTCCCGGATATTCAGAGCGATGATATCATTGTTGACAATTGCTGCATGCAGCTTGTGTCGCGTCCGGAGCAGTTTGACGTCCTGGTCCTGCCCAATCTCTACGGCGACATCGTCTCCGACCTCTGTGCAGGTATTGTAGGGGGCCTTGGTGTTGCTCCCGGCGGTAACATCGGTCACGACTGCGCCGTGTTCGAGGCCGTCCACGGCTCGGCACCCGACATTGCCGGCAAGGGCGTTGCCAATCCGACGGCACTGCTGCTGTCGGGCATTCAGATGCTCCAGTATATGGGGCTGGTTGCCCATGCCAATGCAATCATGACGGCACTGATCGACACGCTTGCGGCCGGCATAAAGACGCGCGACCTTGGCGGTATGGCATCGACAATGGAGTTTGCCGCTGCGATTTCCGAGCGCGTGCAGCCCATCCAGCACGAAGCAACCGGTATCATGGCTGGATCGAGCGCGCAAACCACGCATCACTCGGTGGCAAGTCACGCGACGTGGGAACTTCGCGGTGCTGATGTCTTCGTGAATGCCGCGAATGGATTGCCGAAGATGCCGGAACAGGTTGGCCCGTTCACACTCAAGCTGATTTCGAACCGCGGTACGAAGGTGTGGCCCGGCAAGACGCCGGACATCCTGCTTGTCGACCATTACCGATGCCGCTACGTGGCAGAGTCCACCATCAGCAGAAGCGATGTGCGTGCCTTGGTCGCAGCCATCGAAGACGCCGGCTTCGAGTGGATGCACGTGGAACTACTGCATCATGCCGACGGCGAGGCAAAGTACTCCAAGGCTCAGGGAGAATGATCGTCAGGGCGAAGGACACCGAATCACGGTGTCCTTCGTCGCTTTACGGCATACTGCTTGCTACGCCTACTTACGGCCATGCCAGAACAACACAACCATCCATCCCGACGCGACCAGTTGGCGCAGCTGTTTGACGGCGCGGCGTGGCGCGAGCGTTTCTACCTGCCCAGGTGGAAGCGTGCGGGACGCTTTGTGCTGCGATGGACGTGGCGGATGGTGGGCCTTGCCATCATTCTGAGCGCGCTGCTGGTGGTTGCCTCGCAAACCGAGACCTTCCGGTCGTGGGCCCGAAACGTTGTGTTGACCCAGCTCAACAGCGTCCTCCTTGGCAAGATCGTGGTCGACGACCTGCGTGTCGACATCTTTCGAGGGATCGTGCTGATCAAACCTAGGCTGTCGTCCGATGGCAAGACGGTGCTCGAGGCGGACGAGATCTCGCTCATGTTCGACCTTGCGCCGATCGTCAACAGCATCATTGCCATCAACGATCTGCGCATCGAGCAACCACGCGTCGTTGTCGTGCGTAACGAGACCGACTCCGTTTGGAACGTCACCCGAATCATAAAGCCGCCTGTTGATACGACCGATACGGAACCGCCCGCATGGATCATTGCCGTGCGCCGCATGACCATCAGCAACGGCACGATCGTGGTGAACGACCGGACGACGCCGTGGCACGATGGGAAGAGATTCGACCCGACGCATCTGGACCTGCAGGACGTGAATCTTCAGGCCTCGGCCTATATCGACCTGCGTGGCCGCCAGTTCGATGTTGCCATCGACGATCTGGCCTGCCGCGACCGCACATCGCCGCTCGACATCCGCCGGTTCGCCATGGCTGCCTCGGTATCGCGCAACGGTATCGACGTCCCGCTGATCCGATATCGCACCGGCCTTGGTACCGACGTCCATGCCCGAGCCTCGGCACCTGGCCTGAACGTCTTCGATACGCTCGATCTTGGACGTCATCCGATGTCGGGGACTATCGAGGCTGATAACGTCTGGGGTCCGGACCTGACATACTTCATCCCCGTCATCGACGTCAACGATTCGTATCGCATGCAGGCAACGGCGCAGTACAGCGGCAACGACGTGCGCGTTCGTGACATGGTGATCGAAGCCGGCAACAACGTCGTGCGCGGTTCCGTCGATGTGATGCACCTGACGGACGGACGGCCGCTTTCGCTGGATGTCAAGATCGTCAACTCCGAAGCCACCTACGCCGACCTGGTACGACGTCTGCGCTTTGTGCCACTTCCAGCGTTGGACTTCGTCACACGGACCAAGGCAGATACGATCCACATGCGCGGCGTTCCCACCGACAGTCTCTGGTTCAACATTCATGCGCAGGATGCTCCGGGGCGTCTTGATGGCGAACTCGTGCTGAAGCTGGGCGGCGAAACACTTGGCTATGAGCTTGACATGCAGGTGACAGGCGGACGGATCGACGGCTTCATCCATGACTCGCTGGCGGGCGAGACTGACATCAACGGCCGCATCATGATGATCGGCAACGGCGTCACGTTCCCCGAAGTCGATGCTGTGGCCCAGATCGAGCTGCAGCCATCAACCCTGTTTGGAAGGCCCGTACGGCGCCTGCGGGGGCTGTTGCAGACGGATGCCATGGGCGGCATCATGATCGATACGCTGATGGCCGACCTTACACCGCAACGGGATTCGACGGCCGCACTGCTTGGTGATGCCGACGAGCAGATCGTCGTCGTCATGGGCACGATGTCGCTTGCAAGCCTTGCCCGTCCGGCCTACGAACTCGATATCCGCACGAAGTCGCTCGACCTGCGGCGCCTGCTGGAGGTCCCGACGATGCCGACGCAACTCACAGGACGTTTCTCGCTGATCGGCGAAGGCTTCGTGCCCGACAGTATCGACGCTGTGCTCGACGCCGACGTGCGTGCACTGGCACTTGACGACCGTGCCGTGCTGCCCTTTCTGCTGGAACTGAATGTGGAACGACGCACCGACATGCGCATCATCGACCTGGTGGCCCGATCGCAGCGCGACGCACCGCCATTCCTGGATGCACGCATGCAGGGCTCGTTCACGATGTCGTCGCTCGTGGATGCCTTCGGTATGGGCGTGACAACGGCTGTCGACGTCGTGCGGGAGCGCTTGCGGCACGTCACCGACGATGTGGTGATCCCCGCGCCGACACCTCGCCCCTTGGCATCGATGGATGCCCAACTGGAGGTGGTGGCGCGCGATATGTCGCTGGTGAACCTGTTCCTTGATGGCGTGTCGATCGATGCATCGTGCATCATCTACGGACGTCTGGCAACGGGGCCAACATCCTTCCTGATAGGTATCGATACGTTGCGAACGGAGGGACTGCGGATCGAGACGGACTCGACGACGGTAGTGGCCGACCCCATGCTGATCACGGCCGAACTTGGCGTCGCGGATCTTCTGCAGACCCCGAGCCTTGACCGCTTGTACGTCCAGGCAATCTGTGATACATCCCTGCACGTCAATGATGTCGAGATCCGTCACCCGTTTGTCAGTCTTGACCTGCGTGATTCTACCGTCCGGTTTGCCGCCTCAAGCCGGATCGGCGAAATGCAGGGCCACATCTCGGGACGTGCACGCTTTGCCGATCAAGCGACCAATATTGATATCGACTCACTGTCGTACGTGCTGGATGCCGACAGAGGTCTGGCATGGCGCATGATCCGTTCGTCGTACGTTACCATCAACAAGGGCGTCTATCACATCGAAGACCTTGGCGTTCGCCGCGATTGGGGCGAGACCGTAAATGTTGCTGGCTGGCTGTCGCCGACCATCTTCCGTAACCTGGGAATCACGGTCGAGAATTTTCCGCTGCGCGACATTCGGACCTTCGGTGAGCTGTCAGAGACCGATCCACTGTCGCTGCTCGGAGGCCTGGTCACCCGTGCGAACATCGTTGTGAACGGTACCTGGGAAGAGCCGGTCATTGATATCGAGGCTGCGGCAAACGACGTCAGCTACAACGGAGAGTTGATCGGTTCGCATACCATGCAGCTGCGCCATGTGGGACGTAACATCACCGGACGTGCCATCGTCAAGGACCCGCGTCTTACCGAAAAGGTCGAGACACTCGTGCTTGATATCCGGGCCTTTCCGCTGGACCTTGGACTGCGTAATGTGCAGCATCGATGGGGACAGGATAAACCCATCGATATGCGTCTGGAAGCCACCAACCTTGCCCTTGCTGCCGCAGAGCCCTTTCTTCCAGCCGTTGAACGGGTCCGCGGCGTCGCCAATGGCGTCGTAACGGTCTCGGGAACGGTGCCTGATCACGGCCACTTCGACGGTGCTGCCCGGTTCCGCAATGCATCGCTTGTGGTAAGTGCTACGGGGTTGCAGTATGCCGCCGACGGAGTTGTCCGCCTTGTTGGCAGCGACCTGATCATTGATACGCTGGCCTTGCGCAACGATCCGCGTGATCTTGTCAACGGCATTGCCTACCTACACGGCGTTGTGCAGTTCAGTGGCCTGAATGTCACCAACATCGACTTCAACATCAAGTCGCCCGGCATCCATGTGATGAACATGCGTTCGCAGGCCCGCAGTCCGTTCGTCTACGGCGATATCCGCATCGCCACGCGCGGACGCCATCTGCGATTCTATGGTCCGCTCGATGCGCCCAAGCTTGACGGTGACCTTGAGATGCTTTATGGCAACGTGATCTTCCCCAAGGATCGATCTTCGACCAAGCGCCGTCTTGGCTCGTTCACCTACGTCGACGCCGTCGATTCGCTTGGTCGCGCGCAGAACGTTGTGGACTATGCCATGTCGCGCCATCCCAAGCAAATGGTCAAGGTCATCGACACTACCGAAACGCCATCAGTCGATACCACGCCCAACGACATCGTCTCCCAAGTTGTCGAGCGCATCGTCGAGCAGCAGGCCGGCGGTTTTGCCGACATTCTTGCCTACAACCTGAACGTCTACATTGCAGGCCGATTCTTCCTGACGATGGTGTTAGGGGGCATCGAGATCCTTATCGCTGATCTGCAGCTCGAAGATCCGACGCGCCCGCTTGGTGTTGGCGGATCCCTTGGCAGTGGCCTGCTGCTGAGCGGTAAGGTGCGCGTGAAGGAGGGAACATCGTCATACAAGTTCTGGAAGCCCTTCGATGCCAGCGGCACGTTGGACTTCTCGGCCGGAGGCCTGCTCGATCCGGCGCTCAAACTGAAGGCGGCATACCGCGGAACGCGCTTCATCCCCGATGCGCAGGGGAGTCCGCGACGCGAAGACTACCGTGTCGAGATCGACATCGGCGGCACGAAGACCCGTCCAACATTCAACTTCAGACTGTTCCGGAACGATCGGCGTATCGAGGGTGACTCGGCGCAGATCGCTGCCGACGCACTCATGATGATCATCCTTGGACGTACCAAGGACGAACTGTTGCAGGCCGGACAGGGCAACCTTGTAAACGAACTCGGCTCGAGCTTGTCGGCCGTTGCCACGTCGGCCCTTGCCGACATGCTCAGTGGCGTGGGCGGTTTTGTGAACAACGTGCAGATCGACCTTGGCGCCGACCTCGCGCAGACGCGCATGCAGCTCTCGGGACAGATCTTCGGCGACGTTTCCTATCGCGTGAGCGGCAACGTGGCCGACCCCGCGGCGAACAACACGTTCACACTGACGGTACCGCTGAGCGTTCTTGGCAATGCCGATGCGCTGCGCTACTTCCTGGTCGATGTGTCGCGCACGATCAACCAGACAGGCAACATCACGCGTCAGCAGCGTGAATGGGAGATCCGCCTGGGTGCACGCCTGCCGTAGGCAGGCGCTGGCACCAGTGCCGACGTCTTAGAGTTCCTTCAGCAGCTCACGGGCAATCACGATGTGCTGGATCTCGCTCGTGCCTTCGTAGATCTCGGTGATCTTGGCATCGCGCAGATAGCGCTCGACCAGATACTCACGCACATATCCGTAGCCACCGTGCGTTTGGATGGCTTCGAGGGCAACATCAACGGCCACCTTCGAGGCCATGAGCTTGGCCTGCGCCGCCGCCTTGATGTAGTTCAGGTGCTGATCCTTCATCCATGCGGCGCGATACACAAGCAGTCGCGCAGCTTCGACCTTCGTGGCCATGTCGGCCAGCTTCAGCTGGATGGCCTGCAGGTCCGAGATCGGCTTTCCGAAGGCCTTGCGCTGCGTGGAATACCGAATGGCGGCTTCCGAGGCGCCCTTGGCAATGCCAAGTGCCTGCGCTGCGATACCAATGCGGCCGCCGTTGAGCGACTCCATGGCGATCTTGAAGCCCATGCCAACACCACCAAGGATGTTTTCGTTGGGTACGAAGACGTTCGTAAGACCGATCGAACACGTATCGCTCGAGCGGATCCCCATCTTGTCTTCCTTCAACCCCGGCTCGAATCCCGGCGTGTTGCGGTCGATGATGAAGCACGTGATTCCCTTGTGCTTCAGTTCACGGTTGGTCTGCGCCATCACCAGATACGTGCTGGCCGTGGTACCATTCGTGATCCAGTTCTTGGTACCATTCAACACCCAGCCGCCGTCCACCTGTTCGGCCGTCGTGGTCTGCTGCGTAGCGTCACTGCCGGCTTCGGGTTCGGACAAACAGAATGCACCGTGCACAAGACCCTGCGCCAGCGGCGTAAGGAACTTCTCCTTCTGCTGGTCGGTGCCGTAGGTGTCAAGCCCCCAGTTTACCAGCGAGTTGTTCACCGACATCACCACGCCGACCGACGCGTCGACTGCCGAGATCTCTTCCATGGCCAGGACGTAGGAAAGGGCATCAAGGCCCGATCCGCCCCAATCCGGCGAAACCATCATGCCCATGAAGCCCAGCTCGCCAAGCTTCTTGATGATGTCCGTAGGGAACTCGCCATTCTTGTCCCGTTCGATGGTTGATGGTGCGATCTCGTCTTGCGCGAACTGGCGCGCGGTGTCGCGGATCATCTGATGGGTTTCGGAGAGTTCGAGATTGAACATGGCGATTCCTTTGATGAGGTATGGTGGTGCGGCGCAAAAATACGGTTCAACGATGGATTGACATACCATCCGGTGGCATGGCAATTGTCCCCAGGACGGCCCTACGTGATGCACCGGTTACCGACGGGACATTGCCGTGCAGTCCCGCCGCCGTACGCCATGCCAGGTAGGCCCAGCACATCGCCTCTTTGGCATCGGCGGGCACGCCAACGTCATCCGAGCGTAGCACGACACGCGGACTCAGCAGCGCGCCAAGCCGTTCCATCAGCCAGGTATTGTGCACGCCGCCCCCTGACACTACGACGCGTTGGGCGTCCGGTAACCAGGTCTGGATGTGGAGGGCAATACTGCGTGCCGTGAATTCGGTGATTGTTGCAACGACGTCTTCCGACGGGATCGAGCCATGTCCGAAGCGTCGGATGAGTTCACGCATGGTACCATCGCCGAACGTTTCGCGTCCGGTGCTCTTGGGCGGTTGCTGTGCCATGTATGGATGGGCCAGCAGCTCCTGCAGCAGAGCAGGTATCACACGTCCGGCGCGGGCGATGGAACCGTGGTCGTCAAACTGTTTGCCAAACAGCATCTGCGTAGCAGCGTTGATCAGCATGTTTCCCGGCCCGGTATCAAAGGCCCGAATGTCATCAACGGAAGCAGAAGGGGGCAGGGCGGTCACGTTGGCGATACCGCCGATATTCAACGCCGCAACATACGTGGTGGCGTCGGACAGCACCGCATGATCAAACAGTGGCACCAGCGGTGCTCCTTGGCCGCCTAGGACGACGTCGGTGGTACGCATATCGGCAACAACTGCAACATTCAGCAGGGCCGCCAGAGCCGTTGCGCTGCCTGCCTGCCACGTACCGGTTGGTGGCTCGTGCCACAACGTCTGACCATGCATACCGATCAGATCGACGCGTCTGTTGTCTGCCACAAGGCGGACGGCATCGGCGTAGGCATGGGCAAGTGCCATGTCGAGACGAAGGACGTCTGCAGCCGACATGGGTTCTTCGATTGCACTGCGGATACGCTCGCGTAGATCGGAAGGGTAGGGCGACGTCGAAAACGCGTCGAGGACGATCCGCTCGGGCGAACCGTCCTCGATAGTGCATACTGCTACGTCGATTCCGTCGAGCGACGTGCCGGTCATGATGCCGACAACATGTCGCGGCAGCGACGTCACGCTCACGGGGTCACGACAAGGTCTTCACGTCGCACGTCGCCCGTATCCTGACCAAGGTTGAGCAGCGGCGGATGACTTTGCTTGACCTTCTCCTGGATGTAGAGCAGGGCATTCATCAGGGCTTCGGGACGTGGCGGGCAGCCTGAAACGTACGCATCAACGGGCAGGAACTGATCGATACCCTGGACGACGGGATAGCTGCGGAACATGCCACCGGTCGACGTGCAGACGCCCATGGCGATGCACCACTTCGGATCCGGCATCTGGTCCCAGATCTTCTTGACAACCCACGACATCTTGTACGTCACCGTTCCGGCAACGATCATCAGGTCGGCCTGGCGGGGCGAGAACGAAAACCGCTCCGAACCGAATCGGGACGAGTCGGCACGCGGACCGCCAAAGGCCATCATCTCGATGGCACAGCAGGAAATACCCATGGGCATCGGCCACAGTGAATTGGCCTGGGCCCACGTGATCAACGATTCAACCGTGGTGATGACAAATCCATCGCGGTTGAGCTGTTCGTTCAATCCCATTTGAGAGCTCCCTTTTTGACGACGTAGATATAGCCGCTGAACAGAAGGACCATGAACAGGATCATGGCCACGAAACCGTACATGCCAAGTTCCTTGAACTGCACAGCCCAAGGATACATGAAGACGATTTCAATGTCGAACAGGATGAAGATCATCGCCACCAGGTAGAACTTCACGGAGAAACGCTCGCGCGCGCTCTTCACAGGTTCCATACCCGATTCGTAGGTGGAAAGCTTTGTGCGCGTAGAACGCTTCGGGCCAAGAATCTCCGTCAGCACGATGTTACTCGCACCGAAGATGATGCCCACAAGGATCATCACGAACAGCGGGATGTAGGATTCAACCATGGCGATTCCTTCAACGAAACTTGCGCAAAGATAGTATGCGGTCGCGATTCTGCCCAGGTCAACTTCGTCTGCTCTACGGTAACGCCATCGGTTGTCATCGGCGGCTGCGTAGTTTGCGCCCATGCATCAGCTCTTCGCCTTCGAATGCGGCCCCGTTGCAACGTTCACGTACCTGCTGTGCGATACGTCTGCACGCACGGCCGTCATGATCGACGCGCCTCCTGCTTCGGCCTCTGTCGTCCTGGCCACAGCCTCGGAACATGGGTGTACCATTTCCGACGTACTGCTGACGCATACGCATTGGGATCACACGGCCGACGTGGCCGCCGTCGTTGCCGCGACCGGCGCTCGGATATGGGTGCATCCCGCCGACCAGTATCGGCTGACGGATCCCATGTCGCACACCGTTTGGCCGCTGCCGTTCACCATTGCCCCTATCGCACCCGACAAGCTATTGGAG
>VFFB01000002.1 GCA_018882585.1 Candidatus Kapaibacterium sp. | reverse complement strand
GCATACGTAGAGCGTATCGCGGCCGCGCAGCCGGCAGTAGCGTGCATAGATATCGGCAGGCAGGGTCGACCCTACCATGTTGCCAAGGTGCGTCACACCGCTCGCATAGGGCAGTGCCGACGTGATAAGGTAGCGTTTCACGTGTGTCAAATTACCATCCTGAGGGCATCCTGCAGGGAGCAGGCTGTGACCTTCGGTTCAAGGGTGAATGAATTGGTTCCGGCGTAAACAACGTACATCGCATCGAGTCGCAGATCGTGCATGGCGATGCGCATGGACTGGGTCACTGACGGCGACGACGTCAGCTTCACTTCGAAGCCGATGCGTCGTCCGCCCTTGTGCAGCAGCAGGTCAAGTTCGGCTCCCTGATGCGTAGCCCAGTAGTAGGCAGCATCAGGACGATGTGCGGCGATCAGTTCTTCGATCACGAAGCCCTCCCACGAGGCGCCGCGTTTTGGATGTACCAGCAGGTCCGACTCCGACGCGATGTTGAGCGCAGCGTGCAGCAGCCCTGCGTCGCGTACGTAGATCTTTGGGCTTTTCCGTTGACGCTTCTCGACGTTCTCGAACCAGGGCTGCAACTGCCGCAGCAACATCAGATCCGTGAACAGGTCGATGATGCCCCGGGCCGTCGGAGCCGCCACATCCAGGCTGCGCGCCAGCTCATGCACGTTCAGGTTGTCCCCATGGGAGTGCATCAGCATCATCCATGCCCGCATGATCCGCTCGGACGACGTACGGATGCCAAGTCCCGGGATATCTCGCTCGATCACAGATCGCATGTATTCACGACGCCACTCAAGGCTGGCAGCATCCGTGGTGGCCAGATATGATCGTGGCAAACCGCCGCGATTCCACAGGTCGGCTATCCCGTCAGTACCACACTCGTCTACCGATAGGCCACGCACTTCGATACGACCGATCCTGCCCGTGAGCGACTCGGCCGTCTGCCGCAACAGGTCGCCCGAAGCGCTGCCAAGCAACAGAAATCTGCGGTCGGACCCGGGCTCATCCACAAGCACTCGGATTGTGCGAAAGATATCTGGTAGGTGCTGCACCTCGTCGATCACCACCAATCCCTGCAATGGGCGCAATGTTACCAACGGCTCGCGGAGCGCGGCAACGTGCTCCAGGTTTTCGGCGTCGAATAACGTCCCCCCGTGGGTGGCCACCACATCGCGTGCGATGGTCGTTTTTCCGCTCTGACGAGGTCCCACCAGCAACACACAAGGCATAGACTGCCAAATGCGGTCAATGCGGTCCAGATAGGATGGGCGGGCAATCATGGACATAATTTACCATGAAATACGAAGGTTGAACTTACGGATTTCATGAAGATACGGGTTTCACTTGATGAACGGCCCGTATGACTTGATAAGCGGCCTTACTCGTACATCACGATGTCGCCGGCAACGCGGGCGGCCGTCGTTTCGCCAACAAGGCGACGGATGATCTCAAGGGCAAATTCAATGGTTGTGCCCGGCCCCCTGCTGGTGATAAAGGGGCCATCGACGGCTACGCGGTCGGTAACGTAGGTATATGGGGCAAGGACGGATTCGGCACCGGGATAGGCGGTGACGACGGCCGAAGCGGGCAGCAGCTTCCATTCGTGCAGCAGGACGGGGGCGGCGCAGACGGCGGCGATGTACTTGCCGGCCTTGTGGTGACGTCGCACCAGGTGTTCAAGGGCATGGTTGGCGCCAAGGGCATCAACGCCCTGGCCACCGCCGGGCAGGATCACCACGTCGTACGTATCGTCGTCGGCCAGCTCCTCGATGGTCGTATCCGGCACCATCTTCACGCCGCGGGCGCACGTTACAAGTGTCGACTCGCCAGCCACGGTCACCGCAACATTCGCCCTGCGCAGCAGGTCTATCACGATCACGGCTTCCATGTCTTCGGTGCCGTTGGCAATAGCGATAAGGGCCTTGGCCATCATTCCCATTCGATGGTGGAAGGGGGCTTCGAGGAAACGTCGTAGACGACGCGGTTGATACCGCGTACTTCGTTGATGATGCGGTTGCTGATGCGGGCCAGCACGTCGTACGGCATGGGATACCAGTCGGCCGTCATACCGTCGGTACTGGTCACGGCGCGCAGGGCGCACACAAACTCGTACGTGCGCTCGTCGCCCATCACGCCTACGGTCTGCACCGGCAGCAGCACGGCAAAGGCCTGCCAGATGTCGGTATACAAACCGGCATTGCGAATCTCGTCAAGGTAGATCTCGTCCGCACTCCGTAAGATCTCCAGTTTTGCCGGCGTGATCTGGCCGGGGATGCGGATGGCCAAGCCCGGTCCCGGAAAGGGATGCCGTTCGATGAACCATTCGGGGATGCCCAGCTCGCGGCCCACGGCGCGCACTTCGTCCTTGAACAGCTCGCGGAACGGCTCGATCAGCCGCAGGTGCATCTTCTCGGGAAGTCCGCCCACGTTGTGGTGCGTCTTGATGGTAGCGCTGGGCCCCTTAACGCTTACCGACTCGATAACGTCGGGATAGAGCGTGCCCTGGGCCAGGAAGGCGGCGTCGGAAAACTTCTTGGCCTCGACGTCGAACAGGTCGATAAACGACACGCCGATGATCTTGCGCTTCTGCTCGGGGTCGGTAACGCCGGCAAGGCGCGAAAGGAACAAGTCGGAGCCGTCCACAAGGTCGACCGACATGTCGAAGTGCTCCTTGAAGAGCCGGACGATCTGTTCGCTTTCGCCGTTGCGCATCAGACCGGAGTCGATGTGGATGCAGTGGACGCGGTTGCCGATGGCCTTGTGCAGCAGCACGGCGGCCACGGTAGAGTCCACGCCACCGCTCAAGGCGCAGATCACGCCGCCGTTGTCACCAACGGCGGCGCGAATGTCTGCTATTGCTGCTTCGATGAAGGATGTGGCATTCCATGTTGGACTGCATCCGCAGATGTTCACAACAAAGTTGCGCAGCACGGTTGCACCGTCGGCGCTGTGATGCACTTCGGGGTGGAACTGCACGCCCCACACCTTGCGGTCGCGGCTGCGGATGGCGCAGATCTCGGCATTCTCGGTATGACCGATCCGTTCAAAGCCGGGCGGGATGGCCGTAAGGTGGTCGCCGTGGCTCATCCACACCTGCGTGTGCGCCGGAAGCCCCGCAAACAGGTCGTCCGTGGCGTCAACCGCCAGCATGGCCCTGCCGAATTCGCGGCGTGCCGCTTTGTCGACGGCGCCACCCAGCTGATAGGCTATCAGCTGCAAGCCGTAGCAGATGCCCAGCACGGGCACACCCATGGCAAACACGTCGAACGACGGATGCGGGGCGCCTTCGGCGTAGACGCTTTGGGGTCCGCCCGACAGGATGATGCCCTTCGGCGCCAGCGCCTGCATGGCCGTGGCCGCGATGTTGAACGGATGGATCTCGGCGTAGACGCCCGCTTCGCGCACCTTACGTGCGATGATCTGCGTGTACTGCGAACCGAAGTCCAGAATGACGATGCGCTCGGAATGCGTCATGGAAGGCGTGTTATCGGATGGCGGTGAACAGGTAGTTAAGGCCGATGCCGGCCGAGACGGGCTTGGCGTTGTTATCGCCGCCATTGTCGTACAGACCCGGCAGCATGTAGCCGGCGCTCAGGTTCAGGTTCAGCACGCCGTCGTCATGCTTCCACAGCGGAATCATGCCGCCGATGCGCAGCTCGATGGTGGGCGATGCCACAACGACGACCTGACCAAAGTCGGTGAACGACCGCAGCATGTCTACAGCCGAACCGTCGACGTTCTCGACCGTCTGCGTATCGCCAAAGCCGAAGGATGCACCAAGGGTAAAACCGCCAAGGTACAGGCTGGGCGTGACGGCGAACTTCGAAATGCTGTACACGCCGGTGTTGGCGTCGGTGGCCACGTCTTCGTCCTGTGGACGCATCCGGAAGGAATATTCGGCCGTGCCGATTTCGAGCATGAAACCCATGTCGCTCGTCTTGGAAAACCGCAGCAGGCCGATGGCCGACAGGTCGACCATGCCGTTGAAGTTGAGGTCTGTCTTACGGCCGTCGCGGATGGTGCCGCCGTTGAAGCCGCCCTTATACAGCAGGCCGGCGCCGGCGCTAAGCATCTGTGCCGACGCCGAAACGGCGGCCAATGTCATGACGGCCGCTGCCGCCAACAGTGTTCGTTTCATCGTAAACTCCTTGTGAGAAAATGGGGGTAGTCTATTCAACGTAGTCCAGTTCCTTGCCATACGTTTCGTGCAGGAAGTACCAGCCAAGGAAGGCCAGCGACATCACCACGGCACCCACAACAAGGGCCGCTTTCTGCAGTCCCATTGCGTCGGCCGCATACGTATGCCGCAACGAACTGAACAACAGCACAGCCGGTACCAGGGAGCCGCGCACCACGTTGGGCACGGTGGTGGCAACGGTTGCGCGCAGGTTGGTGCCAAACTGCTCGGCCGCCGTGGTCACGAAGACGGCCCAGTAGCCTACGCAGAAGCCCAGACAGGCGCACATGACGTAGGTGATGGCGGCCGATTTCTGGGGTGCCAGCAGGTACCACACGATGCAGGCCGAGGTAAGGAGCAGGAAGACAAGGATGGCCCTGCGGCGACTGCGCAGCCATTGGCTGACGAGGCCGCTGACGAGGTCGCCGGCCGATAGGCCGACGTAGGCCCACATGACGCCTTGGCCGCCCACGACGACGTCGCTCGAGCCGGACGCCTTGGTGAACTCGGGCGAGAACGTGATAAGGATGCCGATGACGTACCAGATGGGCACGCCAATGGCAACGCTGCTTAGGTAGGGCGCCCAACGGCGGTTGCGCAGCAGCATGCCGATGCTTCCGCGGGCTACGTCGCTGGCCGCCGTCTTCTTGAACATGCCGCTCTCGGCCACATACACGCGCGTCACCAGCAGGGCAAGACCCATCAGGCCGCCAATGATAAAGGCTGCCCTCCAGTCGAACATCTCGTGCACGGCATAGGCTGCAACGGCGCCAAGGATGCCCATCGACGCAACCATGGTGGTGCCGTAGCCGCGCGCATGCTTGGGCATGATCTCGGCCACCAGCGTGATGGCCACGCCAAGTTCGCCCGCAAGGCCGATGCCGGCGATGAAGCGGAACAGCGCATACATCGGCACCGATGCCACAAAGGCATTGCAGATGTTCATCAGCGAGTAGACCAGGATAGACGCCAGCAGCACGCTCAGACGTCCGCGCTTATCGGCCAACGACCCAAACAGCAGGCCGCCGATCAGCATGCCAATCATCTGCGAGTTCAGGATGAGTTCGCTGGCATCCTGCATGCCGGCGGCCGTGACGCCGATGGCCGTGAGCGAATCAACGCGCACAATGCTGAACAGGATCAGGTCGTAGATGTCAACGAAGTATCCAAGGCCGCAAACGATGATGGTACGCCACACCTTGGGCGTAAAGGCCGAGCGGACGGACATGTCGTTCGTCATGGGTGCTTAGAATGCAAGAAACGCATCGGGAAGAAGATCGCGCAGCGCGAAGCGCTGCTCGGCGCCGTTCAGCGTCCGACACACCACCGTCATGCCAATGCCGGCCTCGGCCAGCACCTGCCGGCAGGCCCCGCACGGCGTAGTAGGATGTTCGGTATCCGTCACAACCACGCAGCACGCAACATCGCGCGTGCCGGCCGCCGTGGCGGCCGTGACGGCGGCGCGTTCTGCGCACTGCGTCAGACCAAAGCTGGCGTTCTCGACGTTGCATCCCACGTGGATGCCTCCGTCCGACGTAACAACGGCCGCGCCCACGCGAAAGCGCGAGTACGGCGCCCATGCATGCTCGCGGACGCGCGTGGCTGCGTCGATGGCGCGATTGATAACGGCTTCGTCCACGACCCTTCCCTGTGCTAGTTTGCCGCCATGAATTCGCGCAAAGATACAACGAACCTGCGCCGCAGACTGCTGACGTGGTATGCCGGCAACGGACGTGTCTTTCCGTGGCGCACCGTCCCCACCGATCCCTACGTTGTACTGGTAAGCGAGGTGATGTTGCAGCAGACGCAGGCAGCCCGCATCGCCGAACGTCTGCCCCTGTTCCTTGCCGAGTTTCCGTCCATACGTCACCTTGCCGCCGCCTCGAACGGCACCATGATCAGGGCATGGAAGGGGCTCGGCTACAACAGCAGAGCGTTACGCCTGCGCGATGCCGCCGCCATGATCACCGAGCACTACGATGGCATCGTCCCCGCCTCGGTCCAGACACTGCGGACGCTGCCCGGCATCGGACCCTATGCATCGGCGGCCATTGCATGCTTTGCCTACGGTGTACGCGCCGTGGTGCTTGACGTGAACGTGCGCCGCGTGTATAGCCGCTGGATGCAGCGCTGCGAGCGCACCACCGATGTTGCCGCTCTGCGGGATATCGAAGCCTTTGCCGCCGATGTGATCCCGACTCGCAACGCCGATACGTGGCACCATGCGGTGATGGACCTTGGTGCAACCATCTGCACAGCCCGCGCACCGTTGTGCCGTACGTGTCCACTCCAGCGCCACTGCCCCAGCGCCAACGCCATGGCCCAAGCCACGCGCGAACGCAAAGCCGAACCAACCTTCCGTGGCGAACCCATACGGCTATGGCGCGGCCGCATCGTCAAGCATCTGTCCGATCACGACAGCCGCACCCTGCGCCAACTCTTTCGCGACGTCACGGGCACCACGGCCACAGCGTCGGACCTTGCGTGGCTGCACACCGTCGTGCACAAACTCCGCACCGACGGACTTGTCAGCCTGGACGGCGACGTGGTGTCGCTGCCGGGGTGAGGCCTCCACGCTCTGGCTCGAGAGAGGCCGGGGGTGAGCCTACCACGCCACTTCCACGCCCCCTGAGAAGATGTTGAAGCGGCCCACGTTGTAGTCGAACACAAAGCGGGCGGGGCCAAGTTGGAGGGTGGCGCCGAAGGTGTACTTGATATTGCTTGATGTTGCGTCGACGGTACTGGTTTGTGGACGTGTGTCGCCGGGCTGCTCGGGCGTGGGCTCGGACTTGCCGCCTTCGACGGTGGGGGCTGGCAGCAGACCAAGCGAGAGCTGGATCTCTTGGGGTAGGACGTAGGTGTAGGTCGAGGTTGCGTCGACCTTGTCGTACGACATGCCGGCGAACAGGTCGATGTGACGGAAGATGCCCAGCACGTCGTCGAACCGCTTGCTTGCGTGGATGTTGACGTTGGTGATCTTGGCATGGGCTTCGAGCGACGACTCGGTAAGACCGATGGTGTTGGTGAGCGACGTGCCCTGATAAACGGCCTGGACGGCCATGTCGAACCACCGCTCCGGGAAGTACTGCGAGATGCTGTGCTTGAGGCCCACACCCCAGAACGAGAACTTGCCAACGTTGGTGTCGAGCTCGACGGCAGGAATGAAGCGCAACAGGAGCTCGGTGCCGTACAGCGAGCCGATCTCGAACTGGGGCACCATGGCCACCAGCGTACTAAGGTCGACGCCCGGCGGCAACGTCAGATACGGCGGCAACGCCAGCGAGTCGAGCAGATTGCCCAGGGTGGAATCGACAGCCGGACCACCAAGGGCGATCAGCTGCTGATAGTCGGCACGGCTGCGCAGCACTTCGAGCAGCGTTGCCGTGGTGGGCAGGTTGAACTGCACGTCGGGCATGTTGCCAAACAGCGTTGCGGCCAAGGGCGGCGGCACCAGCTTGCCCTGCTTCTGGGCTTCGAGCAGCATTTCCTTCATCAGCAGCGTTGCCAGCCCCAGCGTGTCGCCATAGGTTGGCTTGATGGAGAAGGCAGGCGATCCGTTGACGAACGTGATGGTACCGTACTGCGAGACATCACGTATCAGGTCCTGCGACGGCGAACCAAGATCGATCGACGGCTTGAAGGTGCGCATATCCTGGCGCACAAAACCCAGCATGCCCTGCATTCCTACACGGAAGTAGGGGGCATCGACCGACGCCGGCACGTAGGCGGTTGAGTAGAACCGGGCGTTCGACGTGGCGTTGATGGTCTCGACCATCGGTTGGACGTAGCTGACGGCATTGGTCTCGAACAGGTCCTTCACCAGCGTCCGCGTGATGTCGACCGCCAGCGGATTCCACAGCTGCTGCGCCGCGGCAACAACCGAACAACACAGGAGCATCGCCCCGGCAACAAGATTTCGCATGATGGTCCTTAGCGTAAGAGTTTGCGACTGACGTACAAGTAGATGGGCACGGCGATGACCATGACGGCAATGATGCTCATGATGGAGAAGGCAATGGCCCAGATGCTGGTGAACAACCACCACAAGAGCTTGACGGCGTAGTAGGCTACGACGATGGCTACAAGACCGGCGAGAAGTTTTTTCATTGGAGAGCTCAGGATTGTCGGCGTACCGACGTTTGTGTGCCGCTGTTGTGATGCACTACAACGTCGTCAAGAATGGCGGCAAGCTGCCGTGCCGAGGCGCGACGCTCGTACGCGGCAATGACCGATGTGTTTGGCGTAGCAATGGCCGTGCCTGCCTTCCAGCGCACGTAGAACGTGCGCAGCGCTTCGGCAATGGCATCGACATGTTCCTGCGGTGCCACCATGCCGGCCTGCGTCTCGTCGATCAACCGTGCAATGGCCGAGCCCTGCGGCGCAAGCGCCAGGATGGGACGTCCGACGCCAAGGTATTCGTAGACCTTGCCGGGAACGATCTCGGCGCTTTCCTTGGTGTCGTCCACGATCAGCAGCAACACGTCGGACCGCATAAGGTAGGCAACGCTTTCGGCATGCGGCACGTAGGCGATGTTGTCGACGCTGGTGGCAAAGTGCGATTCGGCAAGCATGGCCTTTACATCGTCGCCAAAGCGTCCAACAAAGCGCAGCCGCACATCGTCGGGGCCAAGCACTCCCTGGGCCCGCAGGCGCTCCAGCGCCTCGAGAAAGCGTCGCGGATTGCGATGTCCGTACATCGACCCGGTATACGTCACGGTAAAGACGTTGTTGGGCACATAGGTCACATCGGGGAAGTCGGCACTGTCGAAGCCATTGGGCACGTGATGGAATTTGCTTCGCGGCAGCGTGGGATACTTGGCAAGCGCATCGTCGGTGATGCCCTGCCAGGCAGACTCAACGGCATCGGATTCGGTAAGCACGGAACGTTCCAGCGCCCGGTCGATCGCTGCAGGCAGCCACCACCGTTCCGGCGTGGTCAGGAAGTTCGTCCAGGGATCGCGCAGGCCGACCACCCAGGGCAGACCCGTGCGACGCTTGACGGCGCGACCGATCAGGGCGCACGTGTACGGCGGAGACGAAGAGTAGATGGCGTCGACGTTATAGCGTTTGCATAACTCGACGGCGGCCTTGACGGCCGTGAGCATCCAGCCGATGCGTGCGTCGGGAATAAAGAAGGTCGCCCTGATAAACTCGCTTAGTTGTTCCTTCCAGCCCCGCCGTTGCGCACTCGTCTTGTTTACGTTCACGTCGATCGCCGCCCCTTTCGCACCCATCAGTTTGCGGTACAAGGTGTAGGGTTCGTAGATGGGAACGCGGTGTACGGGCACGTCGGCCGGGATCTTGGCCAGCAGCGACTCGTCGCGTGCGGGGAAGTCGCCGTTTTCGACGGTCAGCACAACGGGACGCCAGCCCATCTGGCGCAGGTACGTCACGTGTTTCAGGACGCGCTGTACGCCGGGGCCGCCGCCGGGCGGGAAGTGGTAGGCGATGACAAGGACTGTTTGCTGCTGCACGGTGAAAAATACGCAGGTATCTTTGCACGCGATGAGTGGAACCGTGCGATACTCGATCGTTGTGGCCGTATACAACCGGCCCGACGAGATGGACGAGCTGCTGGCAAGTCTGGTTGGGCAGACCTTCAAGGACTTCGAAGTGGTGGTGGTCGAAGACGGATCGGCCGTGCCTTCGAAGGACGTCTGCGAGCGATATCAGGGCAGTCTGCGGATCTCGTATCACATCAAACAGAACAGTGGTCCCGGCCCCAGCCGCAACTACGGCTGCCGTCGCGCCACGGGCGACTACGTGGTATTCATCGACAGCGACTGCATGGCACCGCCGCACTGGCTGGCCTCGATCGACGCGGCCGTGCGCGCCCACGGCTACGATGCATTTGGCGGACCCGACCGCGAGCATCCCTCGTTCAGCGTCACCCAGAAGGCCATCAGCTATGCCATGACGTCGATGCTCACAACCGGCGGCATCCGCGGCAAGCAGGTACGCACCGGCGGCGCGTTCCATCCACGGTCGTTCAACATGGGGATGTCGCTCGAGGTGTTTCATGCCACCGACGGCTTCGCCCGCATGCGCTTCGGCGAAGACGTCGACCTGTCGATCCGCATCATCCGCGCCGGCTTCAAGACGGGTCTGATACCCGATGCCTGGGTCTATCACAAGCGCCGCACCGACCTGAAGAAGTTCTTCAAGCAGGTCCACAACTCAGGCATTGCCCGCATCAACCTTACGCTGCGTCATCCCGGCACACTCAAGCTGACGCACTTCTTCCCGGCCGCCTTCACGTCCTTTGTGGCCATCGCCATCATCTACGCCGTGTTCATCCCCAACGGACACTACGGCCTGCTGCCGCTTGCAGCCTACCTTGCATCGATCCTGATAGGGGGCAGTGTTCACTACCGCAGCCCGACCGTCGGCGTCGCCTGCGTCGCCGCCTCGGTGGTCCAGCTGATCGGCTACGGCACAGGCTTCATCAGCGGCCTGGTCCGCCGCATCATCCTTGGAAAACCCGAAGGCCATGCCTTCGAGAAGACGTTCTATCGCTGAGGCTCCCCTCTCCACTTGTGCAGAGAGTCAGGGGGCGGGGCTGAGGCTCCGCCGTACAGCCGCGAACACAACGTCGGCCGTGACCTCGTTCATGCAGGGTCCGTGCGGGCTTGTGCAGGCGTGCTGGAAGAAGCACTCGCATGGACGCGGAGGTTCGACAAGTTCGCCGCGGCCGTAGAGTTCGAACTCGTGGCGATTGAAGATGTTGTTGAACAGCACCACGGGCTTGCGCAGGCCAATGGCGGCATGCATGGCCATGGTTACCGTGGTGACGACGACGTCGCACTGGTTGACGATGCCGAAGAAGGTGCGATAGGGGTTGACGCCTGCATAGGCAGCACCCGTCGCATTGGCGAAGTCGATGTTGCGGGCATGTTCGGCCGGACCGCCAAGCAGGACGGGATACATGCCGGCCTGCTGCAGCAGGCGGATCAGGTCGATCCACGCATTGGCAGGCCATTCGCGGGCAAGCCACCGGTCGCCGCAGCCGGTGTTCAGACCAATGACGGGACCGGCATTGGCCGGAATCTGCAAGGGGGCGACTGTGGGCGTGTCGAAGACATATTCCTCGCCACTCCACTCCATGCCGCAGATGGCAAAGATCTCCTGCGGATACGAAAGCGTGTTGGCCTTGTTCACGTCATCAAACAGACCCGTCGTGAACTTCGGCACGGCATATTCATTGAGGGGCTCCGGCAGACCATCGTTCCACGTAAAGCCAAACTTGGTGATGGCCGTGACCTGCTGCATCAGCACACAGGCCGGCGGGTCTTTGTCAAGGTTGATGGCGATGTCGAACGATGTTGCGGCGACGACAGACATCGAGGCGGCATCGAACGGTAGACGCTTGTGCACGACCGACGGAAGCACCTCTGGCGACTGTGTGATCCACCAGATCTCGTGTTGCGGATATTGCTCCATCAGCGTGCGCAGCAGCGGCGTTGTCCGTATCACATCACCCGTAGCACCCAGCTTGATGATCAGGATGCGACCGAGTCGCTCGATACGATGCGGACAGGCGTCGCAGTGGACACCGTCAAGCTTATGCGGCTTGCACGGCACGTCGCCGCGGAAATGCAGACATGTGGGGTCGAATGCCGGCAACATCACAGGCGAACCTGAAGCATGAACGTAAAGTTCAGGTGTTGCAGCATGGCCTCGCCCGGCTCGCTGATGGGCGTGGGCGTCAGCAATTCGCCGCGTCCTTCGGGCGTGGGCCTGGTGTCGCGCGGCAGCAGGTTCAGCACGCCGTAGCCAACGCTGGTATTCAGGAAGAGCGGATAGTAGAGCTCGCCTTCGATACCAACACGGGCCATGACGCCAAAACGGAAGACGCCGGGCTTGTCGCTGAACTCCTCGGTTTCGGTTACCAGCTTGCCGGTAGCACCGTCAACGTATCGAAGCGTCTTCGTGACGTTGCTTGCTCCTATAAAGGCACCGCGAAGCTCGCCGGCCACGTAGGCCCTGGCAAAGGCCAGCGGAAACTCGACAAAGGCATATTCAAAGCCCCCATGAACGGTCCAGATATTGATGTCGTGCTGGACGCGTGTGGTATAGGTGGGGGCAAGGACAGACTGTGTGCCCGACAGCATGTGCAGATCGATGCCAAACGGAATGCGAAAGACCTTTTGCTTGTCAAGGTCGGCATAGCACCGGATGCCCCAGCCTACCTGTGCTCCGTCGAGTGCTCCGCCAAACCCCTTCGTAGTGTCCATATCGGCAATGCGGTCTACGGCGGGGTTGTCGGACGTGATCCACGTTGTAGACAGACCACCGGAAACACGGTAGCGCACCTGCGCCGTGACGGTCGACGCTGCGACGGCGGCAACCAGCAGAAGCACGGTGATGAGGATTCGGGGGGTGTACATGGTGCGATTCCTGCAGCCAACAACATTCTATCGATGCAGCTGTTACAGCCGCTCGCGGATGCTGTAGGTTTGTCGTTCGAGGTTGTTCTTGACGATGAGTTCGCCGATCAGACCGATCGAGATGAGCTGGACGCCGACGATGATCATGGCTACGCCGAACAGAGCCAGCGGTCGCTGACTGATGTTGGTAAGACCAAGGAACCACTCGATGGCCAACCATAGGTCGGTCACAAAGCCGATGATGGCAAAGAGCGAACCAAAGAATCCAAAGAAGTGCAGTGGACGTTTGACGTACCGTGTGGTGAACATCACGGTTAGGAGATCCAGGAAGCCCTTCAGGAACCTGCTGGCGCCAAACTTACTGTAGCCAAACTTCCGGGCGTGATGCAACACGGGTAGCTCCGTCACACGGAAGCCCTCCCAATGTGCAAGCGCCGGAATGTATCGGTGCATCTCGCCATAGACCTGGACGGTCTTGACCACGTCAAGGCGATAGGCTTTGAGTCCGCAGTTGAAGTCGTGCAGCTTGATGCCCGACATCACCGAAGTGACGGTGTTGAACAGTTTGGATGGCAGGGTCTTGTGCCACGGATCGTGACGCTTGCGCTTCCAGCCCGACACCAGGTCGTACCCTTCTTCGAGCTTGGCGATGAGCGCCGGAATCTCGTTCGGATCGTCCTGCAGGTCGGCATCCATGGTGATCACGATGTCGCCCTCGACGTCGGCAAAGGCTACGGCAAGCGCTGCGCTCTTGCCATAGTTGGTGCGAAAGCGAATGCATCGGAACCGACGGTTGCGTGCGTGGATCCGCCCGATCACGTCGAACGACCCATCGGTGGAACCATCGTCGATGAACAGCACGTCCCACTTATTCGGTGCGATACGTTCAAGGACCGTCTCGAGTCGACGCGAGAGTTCCACCAGCGATTCCTCTTCGTTCAGCAGCGGAATAACGACGCTGATGCTGGAGTTGGTGCGGACGAATTCGCGTGGCCCGCGCCGCGAACGATCGTCGTGCTGACGTCGATGCTGCTGTCCGCGGGAGTCGTTCTCACGCGGCTGGCGCTCGCGTGCTTCGTTCTCGCGTGGCTGGCGCTCGCGCGGTTCGTTCTCGCGTGGCTGGCGCTCGCGTGCTTCGTTCTCGCGTGGCTGGCGCTCGCGCGGTTCGTTCTCGCGCGGCTCTGCACCGCGGGGTCGCTGTCCGCCCCTTCGGGACGGCCTGCGCCGCTGATTCGAGTTGTCCGGTGAAGGTGCTTGTTGTTCGTCGCTCATGCGTACATGCAAATGGTAGCGGTCATTGACGGACGATCATGCGGCGGTAGCGTGTACCTACGGCATCCGTCAGTTCGACAATATAGGGTCCGGCGGCCAGATGGCCGGTGGCCACAGCTGTAGCGCCGTCGTTTACGGGCACCGATAGTGCCTCGCGGCCATGCATATCGATCAGCCGAAGGTGCTGCATTGCCCCATGACCTTGAATGCGGAGCATGTCGGTAAATGGAACGGGGCCAAGCACCACGCTGGCCGGAAGATCATCAGCAACGCTGACTCCGGTGCCGTTATACCAAACCAACAGACGGAACTTCGTGATGGCTGGATTGGTGGTGTTGCCGTCGGTACCGCTCCAGAGTTTGTACTTGAACACATTGTTCGGGAAATCCATCACGGCATCCACAACGTAGGCAGAGTCGATGTAGGCCGGCTTCATGCCCGGCGAAACGATCTGCAGGCTTCCACCTGTCCACTGAACGCGCAGGTCGATCGAATCGATGTATCGTTCATTGCGAAGGGGGCGAAAATCCTTCGGATTGAACCACACTTCGTCGTTGTTCGACTTCACAACCGTCCACATGTAGAAGATATCTCCCGGCAGTGGAATGGACGGAATCTCGCGTTCCCCCAGAGCCGTATCAAGACCAATGGTTGCTGCGACATCGGCACCGAACGTCATGTACGCTTCATTCGTGCCGACCGGAGTTTTGTTGATTGCACCAAGGCGAAACTCGGTGCGCTGGGCCATGGCGATGGTTGCGGCTACGATAAACGTTGTGCCGAACAGCATCGCATTGATGAACCTTGAAGTGTTCTGTTTCATGATGATGCACCGTGAAGGGTGATCGAAGCGACATTGCAAAACGGTTATTTGCTACGTGCGATTTCGTTGACCGCACGACACGAACGACCTGCCGATAAAGAAAAAGGGGCAGCGAATAGCTCCGCTGCCCCTTTGTTGCAAGTCATCGATTAGCGGACGATCGACACCGAGCTTGTGATGACGTTCGAGCCATTCACCAGCTTGACGATGTAGCGACCCGGAGCAAGCGTAGCGGCGTTGAGATCAACGCTATACGTACCGGCAAGCTTCGTGTCGTTAACAAGCGTTTCGATCATTTCACCGACTGCATTGTACAGCGTAACGCTGACGTTGCCAGCTTCCGTGATCGTGTACTCGAGCGAACCATTGGTAGCAACCGGGTTCGGCGTGACGTTCACACCGGCGATGGCTTCTTCGACGGCATTCAGGCGGATGGCCGTTGCCGAGCGATCGCTGATCACGACCTTGCTGTTGGTGTTGCTGCTGATCGTGCCAAGGTATTCACCCGTGATGGCATTCGTGACCGTGTACGAACGAACGGCGTTGTTCACCGTGACTTCGACCGGATACGAAGCACCTTGCAGGCGGATCATCGGATTGACCACGTCATCGACATACTGGTTCGAGCCGAAGCGCACGTCGAACACACCCGTCGGCGGAACCGGCGGCAGTTCGAAGAAGCTGCGCATGGCAAGCGTGCCACGCTCAACCATATAGAGGTCGTTGTTCTTGTTTGCGTTGTCGCTGATCGTAACCTTCGTGGCTTCGGCGATCGTCTGAGCGCGCAGTGCGCGGAAGTCGATGCCCGTGCCCTTGTTCAGGCTCATGTCCAGCTTAGCGCGACCCTTGATCTTTACCCAGTAGCCAAGACCAGGAACGATCTCGCTGACTGCCTGATAACCGCGATCCGTGACGTATCCGTAGATATCGCCTTCGATCGTCGGGAACACACCGGCCGAAACCGGGATCAGGCCAACGCCTTCGATACCGAGCGGACGCGAGAGCGAACCGATCGTGTTCCAGCCATCATACAGATCAACAGGGAAGGTTTCGTCGTTGATGCGATAGAGGCGGGCACCCGAAACCGAGCGGTCCACATCTTCGTCGGCATACTTGATGAAGTAGCCGATACCAGGACGGAGAACTTCTTCTTGCTGATACTGGCTCTGCGTGAAGAGCACAGGAATGTTGACGCCCTTCTTGAAGACGTTGCGATAGAAGGACGAAGACGGGTTGACCGGCAGCGACAGCAGGTTCCAGCCCTTGTTGATGACCGGGAACTGAGCAACCTTCGGCAACGTGTACTCAATGATGAAGGCATTGATGTCTGCGTCTTGGATCGTGTACGAACGACGCGTACCGCCGATGTTCGTGGCTTCACGCATGTTCACGTTGAAGCGTGAGCCGTTCACCGTGTCACGGATGAAGAGTTCGCCGCTGGGCGTGAAGTCGTCTGTATCCCACGACACAACAACCGGGTAGTTCAGAGCGCTACCGGCGTTGAAACGGCACTTGAAGACAAGTGTCGTATCGACATAGATGTTACGGATGTCGCGTGAGCCGGCCGTTTGACCTTGTGCCGTCTTGCGCCACAGATCGCCCATACCGTACTGATAGATGTCGTTTCCGTCCGTACCCATCGGATACCAGCGGGCACCGAAGGAGTTGAGCGGAGCGCCATAAATCGTTTCGCCAAAGAGCGTATCAACACCGTCGGTAGCGCGTGCACCAACACCCATGACGAGGTACGTACGCTCGATCGGGTTGTTGGAGTTGCGAACTTCCAGCTGGATGCCGCGTGTCGGACCCGACGGACCCGTCTTCCAGTCGTCGTTTTCGTCGAACACGCTGGGTTCGAACGGCGGACGGAAGTAGATGAACGTCACAAGCAGACGAATCGGCGTAACAACGATCGATTGCGACTTGAACGTGATGTGGCCATTATAGATACCTGCTACTTCACCGCCCTCACCGATAGGAAGCTTCGTGGGATCGCAGATGATACGCATGTTCATGTCGCGAGCCTGCACGGTTGCGTCACCAAGTGGTGTACGACCGTCTTCGGTACCAAGGATAGCGAAGTCAAGCACAGGAATCACGCCTTCGCGAACCGGTTGCGGGAACGGGTTAACTTCGCCTTGACCACCTTGCGTGAACGATGCGAAGAACAGCCACGGCTGATCGGACTGCACAAGCACGTCCGTCATACGTGTACGCGGCTGAAGGTTCACAACGTTGACGTCGCGCGTACCAAGACCATCAACTGCGTTCTCGAAGGTTGAACCTGAGTCAATCGTGATCGGATTGACAAGGTACCAAGCCGAGTTTTCCGTGTTCGGTGTTACGCGAACAACAGGCGAGTTGGGGTCACGGCTAAAGCCGAGTTCCGGAATGTTGTCCGTGACTTCGACCCAGATCATACCAGGGCGCGACGGACGGAGCGGATCACGGTTGAGCGTATCGCCCGACACGGGATCGATGTAGTAGTTGTCGACGCCACCAAGACCGGCATACGTCGAGGGAACCGGATCACCCGGGAACACAAGTTCCTTACCGACTTGGAAGTCGTTGTAGAACAATGTGTCATTCGTGAGGATGACCGGCGTACGAGCACTCACACGGTCAACTGCAGGGTTCGAAACAACCTTGAAGCGGACGTAGAAGAGTTCAACGAACGGGCGCTGATCGCAAGGCGAATTCACGTCACCCGTTTGCGGCAGCGACTTTGCCGAGATACCCGTGATCAGCACGCGCTTGCCGCGCTGACGGTTTACCGGCGAAGCGTTGATGACGCTTTGATAGGTGAGGTCACGTGAAACAGACGAAGAAAACTCAAAGTCCTTAGCGAGGCATGACAGGGGAGTGCCCTGCGCGCCACGCGGCGGACCATTCTTTTCCACGCCAACGTACTCAAGAGCAGTCGAGTCGTACTGCATCTTGATCTTGAAGCTGTAGATCGGAAACGCTTCATACGTTGATGTCGTGCGCCAGCAGTTCTTGATGAACACTGGCACAAGAAGTTCACGCTGACCGTTATTACCGGACGGCGGCACCCAGATGCGGCCATCAGGGTAATATGTTTGATTCCATCCCGCGCCCAGACCCGTAAGGCTGAGTGTCGGGAGTTCCGGCTTGTCCGCCTGTGCGTACGCCCGCTGCGTACCCACCACGGTCAATACGGCCATCAGGAGCGTAACGCCAAGCTTTGCGCTGCGTCCCCAGAGAGCATATCGACGATTCATACGATCTCCTCTGATGAGATGATTAGCTGATTAATTCCATTGCATTTCACGCTTTGTTCGACCGCCCGTTGTTATCACTAGGATAACCGGCCCAGGCAGGAGTGTCGTCAATCGACGCATCTGATTCGGATGTTCAAAACGCACATGTTCTATCATGCGCCCGTAAACATCGTACACGTCCACGTCTGTTGGATACTCATGGTCACCCTGTATCTGTAGCAAACCGTTTGCCACAATGATTGCAGGATCATCATCAATATCCTTATCCGACACATTCGACGTTGCAGCCCTTGTTGTTTCAACCGTTATCGCGTCTGTCTTTGTTGGCCTGACACAAGCACAAGCTGCGGTTCTGATCGACATGTTCAGTGTGCCCACTGTACTGTCATTTGCAAGTTGCCGAAGAACAATCTTCCCCGTCATGACGGAATCATTTCCGGGAAGCGAAACCACTATCGTGTCGGTAGCCGCGGTCATGTCCGTCGCAATACCTTGGACGATCAAACTATCGATCCCGAAAGCTGAACCACTGCCCCTTACCACTACCAATTCATAGTATTGATTGTCTTTGGGTGCTGTCGTGATCTGCATCGGAATTGAAACCGTTCCACCTAGACTGTCCAGTTTCACTCGATCTTGTTCTATCGAGATTCCAAGACCTGCCTGATCTCGTTGCCGTGCAACAAAGCGAACGGTGTCTGCTTTCCACGTTGAGAATGATCTGCGAAACTCTGGATTGAAGTCCGCAGGGTATACCAACGTGATCGGCGTTTCGATTCCACAGACCAAACGTTTTGCATCCGCAGTGAATGCCACGAGTGGTAGTGCACCCTTTGCCGGCGTCATGATCGAAGCTCCAAAAATTCGAAGCTCACCTGGAACGACCGCATTCATGATCGGTCCATCCATCCATGACAGCTGTGCCGACAGTGTTCCATTCGACAATAGTGTTCCCGGTATCAGGTACGTCGTGTCGTACGAAAGCGTGATGTCAAAGGACATGAGACTGTCCGCAAAGTAGATCTCTCCAAGATCGATCGAGAGGAGAGCACTCTTTTCGGATCCGCAGACATCGATAGTTCGGAGAGACCGAATCCTAAGCGTATCGTCTGCCGTTGCCACCGAGGTCCACCTGCTGGCCGCCGCTAAGACGGCCAGCAGGATGAGATACCTCTTCATTGTCGTATGGCCGTTCGCTTAGCGAACAACCGTGATCATTTGCGTTGCCTTGACATCACCGTCAACACGGATGGCATAGGCGCCAGGAGCAACAAAGCTTCCAGCTTCCGTCATACCATTCCAGTTGAGCGAGAGTGTACCGGCGTTAGCATTACCATCAAAAAGTGTCGAGACAAGGTTGCCATACGTATCGAACACGCGGACGGAAACCGTGCCTGCGTTCGGCATCGTGATAGCAATTGCCGAGGCGCCTGTTGTCGGATTCGGGAAGGCCGAAACGGTCTCCACAGCATCCTTCGTGACAACCTGCACACGAACATCACGCTGCTCGACTTCATTGAAGCGTACCTGCGTAAAGTTGACTGCTTCGTCTGCGCTGACCGTGACGTACGCAACGGGCATCGTACGATCGAACGAACCGTTACCGGTGATCACAACAACGTTGCTGCTGTTGTCGACCGTGACCGAGGCTGTTTCGCCATTGACAGGTGTTACACCTTCGATAGCTGCATCGGAGACAAGACGCACACCGAACACATCGTTGACCAGACCATTGACGTATACCGGAATGCGGTACATGCCATTGCCGATTGCAACAGGCTTGCCGAAGTCTACGTTGTTGGCCGCGTTGATCTCGCCGGCCTTACCAAAGTTCGGACCTGTTGTGATGTCGTCGCGAACCCAAGGCAGGTAGGGCAGACGAGCCGACAGATAGCGCATGATGAATGCTGCATCATACTCTGTGACTTCGTAGTAGATCTGCGAAAGATTGCTGACGTCCGGAGCACGGCCACCAACACCATACAGACCGTCACCTTCGTAAAGGTCGCGGCGTACAAGCTTACCCGTGAACTGGTCTACGTCAATCGTGCGGCGCCAGATGACCAGCGAACCATTGACGATCGAGTCACCCGAGAATGCACGGTTGAGCTTCGTGAAGTAGAAACGGCCCGTGTGGTTCACGTCGCCCTGATAAGCCTGGCGACGCCACACAGAGTCGAGCGGACGCATCGTGACGATCGAACGCATGATAGTACGAGCATCATTGACCGTTACGTAACGGTTTTGTTCCATGCCGTTGTGACGCTGACCGAAGCCCTTCGAGGTATCGGCATCGCCCATACCCCACATGTCGAACGTGAAGCGGACAATTGCCGTGAAGCGGATCACAGCGTCGGAACGACCGCCCGAAGGCTGCCAGATCGACGTGCTGTCCGTACGCGAGTTGGCACCCGTCTGCGGAGCCCAGCGAAGGCCATTCCAGAAGTCAGAAGGACCGTTCGGGAAGCCGCCATCACCCTTGATACCAACCGTGGCACCGCGAGTAACGACAGTGGAGTTGCTGGTGTTGGGGTTACCGCCGACTTGGCCGTAAGCGAACTCTATGTTACCCTGGAAATTCTCGGACGCCGACGCCAGATATAGACGAACCTGGAAGTTACCAACGCTCGAGTTTACGCTCTGATCGTTGATGTTGAGGTTCTTCCACTGAATGACCAAGCAAGGACGCGCCGGGCGGATGGTATCACAGTTTGCATCGCGGTCAACATCAAATACGTAGGAGATTTCGGAAGGCATGAAGCCTTGCGCAATATCGGCTGCAACACGATAGCGGTGATCACCCCAGAACGGAGCAAGCACGTTATCGGGGAAGGATGCTGAGTTCGTAAACAAACCAGCCGACTGCTTAGCAGGAACGAGCTTCGTTGCACCGGTCGACGCAGGGAAGACGGCAAAGCCGTTCACGCTGACGTAGATACCCTGGTGTGCAATGCCGTTGAAGTTGAAGCGGAAGTTCGGCGGGAATGCGATGTAGGAATAACCGTCGTCGAGATCATTCACGTTCGTCGGCGGAAGCGTGAACTGAGCGGGGCCAAGCACTTGCTTGTTCAACCGCGAAATGGTGCAGACGTCGATGTCGTTGTACGGACGACCGACTTCGAGGGTGGGTTGGCGGAACTGATTGAAGATCTGTTGCGCCACACCGTCCATCGCACCGAACGCAATCGAACAGAGTACAAGCGCCGTGGCAACTAATACCTGTCGTTTCATGATGACTCCAAGGTTTACAACATTGTTGTGTTTTCGATTGCGAGTGATGTGGGAGCCCGCTTTTCAGCGAGCTCCCGCATCGGGCGTTGCTTAGCGGACCACCACGATCTGTTGCGTTGCGCTCACCGAACCGTTCGAGATACGGATGGTGTACACACCGTTCGAGACCATAGATGCATTCCAGTCGATCGTATGCTTGCCGGCTGCATGGAAGCCGTCGGCGAGCGTCGCAATCTTCGAACCAAGTGCGTCGAAGATCTCGACCTTAACGTTGCTGTTGTCAGGCGTGGTGTACGTGATCACCGTGTTGTCGCGGAGCGGATTCGGCGTGGCATTGTTGATGCCAAGGACCGTCATGTCCGATTCTTCGTCAACACTTGTCGTGAAGTCATACACGATCACAAAACCTTCTACCGTTGTACGAACGATCGTGAGCGTGTCACATGATCCGTCCGTCGTGTGGTAGATGTCGGAAACCGATGTACCAGCACCTGTCTTCATGTTGTAGCTGAACAGCGAACCTGTGCTCGAGAAGTCATCGCGGATGTAGTACGTGCCAGGGTTTGTTGCATCCTTTGCGGGGATTGTGGCACGGCACCACGAGATCTTCACGGGGTAGTAGTTCGATGCTTGACCGATTTCACCACCAGCCTGGAAGCGTGAACGATAGATGGCTTCACCCGGGTCGTTGCTGAACGGATAGATGTTCCGCAGCGTACCGGTACGGTTCGGAATCGTCCAGCGTGCGTCAAAGACGTCCACATAGGCAACCGGCGGGATCTCATACTCGCAGTAGTTCGAGTCGAGCTTACCGTACGATCCTTGTTCATCACCACGTGTTGCAACTTCGGTACCGCCAACACCCCATGTAAGGTCTTGGAAGGCGCCATTCGTGTTTGTGACGCGAATGACATTCGTGAAGCGCGTTTCAGCCGAAACCGATACGTAGTAGATCAGGTCGTCTGTAGCGCCTTGCTTGTCCGTAACGCGCACAACAATCTTCAGTCGGCCACGATCATCCGGTGTACCGGACAGGTTGGTCGTGCTGATCTTGATCTTTTGCGTGTCAGCAACCGGGCTGGCGATACGAGCCGGCTCGAAGGTCCACGAACCTGCAGGTTCGACGACTTCAAATGTCAGCTCTTCGTTACCGGCTTGCGTACGAGCAAGGTCGATATCCGTAACTGTGATCTCGTCTTCATATGCCTTGTTCAATTCGACGCAGCGAATGACCGGCGAAGCGAGCAGATCCGGATCGTGGTTGACGGCACGAATCGTGAGCGGGAAGGTCTTGAGAGCCTTCAGATTGCCACGGTCCGTAACCAGTACCGTTACTTGAACAACCGTGTCGGCATACGGCAGGTCCGTTACACGAGGTGTACCGTAGAGCAGACCGCTTTCACGATTGATCTTCAGCCAGTTCGGCGTCGTCTTGACGTCGGCCAGGTTGATCGAGCCGGCTTCGGGGAAGTACGGGTCGATTTCGACACTGTCACGAGGATCACCGGCATAGATGAGTTCGAAGTCACGAGCCTGACCGAAGTTAGGATCATACACCCGGATCATACGGGCGCTGTCAAGCAGCGTGTTGTAGTCCGTGTCTTCGATTGCCTCGGGCAGCGAACCACCGATCGGATCAAGAATTTCAGGCTGAACGTTGACGAACAGACGACGCGTGATGTAGTTGACACCACCATGTCCATCATTGACAACGATCGTTACGAGCGTATCCGTGTTGAGGTCGCCGTGATACTGTCCTTGCGGGGTCAGGATCTGACGAGCTTCAGCAGCAGGAATGCGGATGTTGAGTTGACCGCGCGTTGCAAAATCCTCTGCAAACGGGTCTGCGGAGTTTGCATCTGCAAAGCGACGCATGTAACGATTCGACATCCAGATCGGACGCGACATTACAACTTCATCGATCGTTGTGTCGCCAGGTGTCTCGCGAACGGCGGTCGACTGGAAGCCGTACGCCGTCTTACCATAGCGGAAGTCCCACGGACCGTACTTCTGTACGATGTAGCGAGCAGGATCGATTGCTGCAGCGTCTTCGCCTTCGTCGTCAGTGTTGACGTCAAGCTTGAAGCGGAGCTGGTCTGTAAGGTTGGCAACAAACTGAATGTTGATCGTGTCAGCTTGATCGCCAGCCGGGTCGTTGTACGTTTCGTCCGTGATGGCGTTCGGTGCGACAAGACGACGTCCTACACGCGATGCCGTGGAAGCAAGCTTGAGCACGTCAAGGTATTCACCGTTGTTGTACGTGTTCGGATCGGTAGCAACCGGATCAAGAACGAAGGACGTGTCACCGCCAAGCATCTGTGCATAGGCATTGTTGCCTGTGCGCGGACGGTGTGCCCATACGAAGCGGGGCATCGAGTCGACCACGTAGATGCGGAAACGATACTTCGTTTCGTCGTTCCAGCCGATATCGACTGTATCCTGTTGCAGGAAGCGAGCGTTCGTGTTGTTGATGTTGCGATCGCCGATTGCAAGAGCATTGTTGTCATACTCTTCAGCATGGAAATACGACGGGTAGAGGTAGATCCACTTGCTGATCGTAGCCTCGTCAACGCCGCTGGAACGCAGCGAGTCAACAAGTTCGATGCTCGGCGGGAAGTTCTTTGCAATCACTTCAACTTCTTCGCCACCCGGTACCACGTACGGGTTGATCGGACGGCCACGCAGCATGCGGTAGCCAACAGCACCCCAACGCGGGTTGTTGTTCGATGCAGCCGTGATAAGCGTATCACGCAGCCAGTACTTCAGAGCGGAGTTCGGGTCGATAATGTTCCACATGTATGCCAGCTGAGCGTTGGCATTGGGATCAAGTACGACGCGAGGATCGTAGAAGCGATTGACGTCTGTTGCCGTGATCGTGAAGATCGAGTCACGCTCTTGAGCGTTACGGGCAAGGTCAGCCACGTTATCTGCATCGGCCGGGTAGCTAGGCGGCTCGTTGAACCACGGAGCACCGTTCGACTTCGTCGGCGACTGAGCACGCGTGATCGGTGTGTAGAGACGATTTTCCGTCACGAACACACGATTGCGCATTTCAGGAATCAGATTCGGCGAAGTGCCAAGCGTATCGGCCGAACCGGTGAACACCGGAGGCTCGGTCGTTGTACCAACCGTGAACTGAAGAGCGCCTGCAAGAGCAGGAATCACGCCTTCCTTCCACAGAACCGTACGCGACACGATCGTCACGACGTCGCCTTCGACAACCGGCAGTGCGCGGTAGCGCTCACCACCATAGTAGGTTTCCTTACCAGCGTTGTTTGCAGGCAGGGCCGGACGGTTACCAAGACGGAAGTTCGGTCCACCAAGTTCGCCAAGGAAGGTCGAACCTTCCCAACGACGACCGGCAAGAGCCGATGAATCTTCAGCGTCAGCGTTTGCAGCAAGACGCGACAGGAGGGTAGCACCCGTACCGTACGAGGCAAGACCTTCGTACGAGCGACGGATGTTCGGGTCGCCTGCGTTCACAGAGTCCGGAACGAGTTCAAGACGTGCACGGAAGATCGTATCCGTGTTCGAACGCTGACGAAGGTTCAGACGGATATAGTCGCCTGTGCGCTCGTTGACAGCAAAGAACACCGATTCGTTGATCGAGCGAGCATCGTTGTTGCTTACTTCTGCCGTTTGGCTGTAATCAACACGAGCTTCGAGGAACACCGGATATCCAATCGGATGGTCGCCAACAAATTCGGTTTGAACTTGAGCGATCTTGGTGTCGACATCAGCGTCGAACGGATTACGCGTCATGCGCTTGATGTACTTGTTGTACGACGGCGCAAGCGGATTGTTATACAGCTTGATGCGGGGAGGAATACCAACTGCGAAGTCCTCGATCGGAGCCATGCGGCGACGCGAGTAATCGGCAGTCTTAATGTCCGTGCCCTTGTCGAAGATGTCATACACACGACCAGCCATCAAGAGCGTATCGGGAATCGTGTAGATGTCGATGGGCTCGTACGAATACTGCCACGTCGACTCAAACGGACCCTGCTCGGTCTTGCTCGACCAGTTGCGCAGGAAGCGCATGTGCGTCTTACCGTTACCAGCGATGAAGAACGTTTCCTGGATACGCTGGAACGTGTTGTTTGCAGTCAGCGGGAGGATCGTCGAAACATTTGCTTCGGTACGACCCCAGTAGTTGCCACGGAGTGTGTCAACACCGCCGAAACCTACACCCGTTGTGCCGGCAAGCACACCCTTGGTGTCTTGTGCGTCAGGCAGACGGATGGTGAAACGGGCATCGTTGTCATAGATCGAGTTAGCAGCGGCGCTGTACGACGTCCACGGAAGAGGTCCAACGACTTCACCATAGAGCACTGCTCCGGCAAGGTCACTCGAAGCCACATTCGTATTGTTGACCAGCGGACCGGCAACTTCGTCGTCACGACGACCAAGACCCGATGTAGCCTTGTTGCCTGTCACGAGCGAACGCGTGAAGGCCAGCTTGAGATCGTAGTTGTCCGAGTAGATTGCTGCACCCGTATAGGCCGTGTTGCTTTGGAAGCGAACGCGGTCAAAGGCAAAGGTGTCTACACGAACACGGATCGAGTCGAGAATGTAGATGGCGCCACCGAGACCCGTACCGTTTTCACGGATGTTAGCTCCCGGGTGCGACAGGTTACCAGCGTTGTTACGCTGTGTCGTACCATTACCCATGCGAAGCGGGTTTTCGACAGCAATGTTGTCGTAGAAGCGCGTCAGCATCCGCTCATCTGCAAGAGGAGCAGCTGTCTGGAATGTGAAGACGGCATCATTGCGGACATAACCCGTGGCAACACCACGAGCATCGTACAGCATTTCGTCAAGGTCAGAAACCATGAAGCGCGTACGCGTCAGCGTGTCGGGCGTTACGACGGCGATAGCACCACCGTTACCGTTCCATGCACGGTTAGCGCGGAATTCCGAACCCTTAACAACGTTCAGGTCAGCATTGATCGTGTACAGAGCACCACCACCACGGACGTCTGCCACAAGCGCTGTCGGAACTTGACCGACGGAGTTGTTTACAAACGAAGCGCGGATATAGCGCAGAGCACGACGCCAGATCGGCAGGTTCTGGTTCAGCATGACGCTGACAGCTCCACCCGACCAGCCGGCCGTGTTGTTCGAGAATTCAACGCTGTAGTTCGAACCGTACACTGCCAGCGGGCCGCTTACGCCGCCTGCACCATAAACGTGCATGTTGCGAGCTGTGAACACGGCACCACCGTCAACGGCAGCCTTGTTGTCGCGGAACTTGATGTTGAAACCATAGTTGCGCGAGTTGATGATACCGTCGCCACCACCGATAACCGGCGAAGGCAGCGTATCCGTAGATGCGCTCACGAAGACAGCACCACCGCGAGCAGCCTCGTTGGCGATGAAGTGCGTAGCCGGGTTGACGTCGAGACCGCCACGAATCTGCAGTTGACCTGCAGTGGTGTTCGTGTAGATAGCGCCACCCTGCGAGTACGTGTAGAGCGAAACATCGGGAAGCGTCGACGAGACCGTCGTGATGAACGGAGCAGACGTTGAGTTGCTCTGGTAGCGGCCTGCCACGATCAGGTGCGTGCTGTCGCCACCGAGGTAGAGAGCACCACCGCGTGCACCATTTGTGCGAAGACCATTCACAAGGCCCGTACCCTGACGGTTCGTAGCCGTGTTGCCGGTAAACTCGATGGTGTCCTTGCCTTGGAAATCGTTGATACCAAGACCAACGACCATGCTTGAACGACCAGCGATATAGACGGCGCCACCGTGTGCGTCGTTCTTCTGCGAACGCGTGATCGTACCAAACGTTGTAGCTGCACGATTGTCGACGTCCGTTACAAAGAGAAGGGCACCGATGCGAACCGTGTCAACGTCTGCCAGCACAACGCGGTTGTTCACGAAGCGCGACTGACGAATACGGCCGAGGTACATAGCAACGCGACCGTCGTCAAGTGATTGACGCTGATCGTCCGTGAGACCTTCTGCCGAGGCAAGGTTCACGTTGTCAATAGCGACGATGTTCTGTTGGATCGGCTCGGCGGTCAGACGGTCGGTTACCCAAGGGTTCACCGTCTTGTCATATACGCCAAGACCCGACACTGTTGCCGGTGAAACCGTCGGATATACCTGGAAGCCCGAACCAGCATACTGATCGACAGGGGCCTGCAGAACCTGCAGAGCGCCACCGCGATAGCGAGCCATGTTGTTGCGGAACAAACAGCCGACGATCCACGTACGCGACGAGAATGTCGTGATAGCACCACCACCACCGTTCGTTGCACGGAGAAGATTGTCGTTGACAAGCTCCTGCTGTGCACGCGTCAGTGCCGTGCCGTTCTGATTCTTAAGATAGATCGGCTCGTTGTCTACCGTCGTGTCCTTGCGGAAGTTCAGGAAGTCAACGTCACGGAAGAACGCTGCACGCGCACCAGGCAACACAATGATGTGTCCCCACTCACGCGAGAAGCTGTTGACTCCCGATGCCGTAAAGGTGATGCGCGCAGGCGTCACATCAATCGGACTGTTCACCTTTCCGCGGAACCACGGGTTCAGTCGGATAGCGGGATCGTTGAAACCGCGCTCCAACCGTGCAGCCTTGTACATCACGGCCTTGGCCGGCGTCAGGTTCTGCAGATTCGGATCCGTACCAAGGTTGATCGAGAAGATCAACGACTCCTTGGTCTGGTGAATCGTGGGTTCCGTCGAAATATTCGAGGTCACAACACCCGGAGCACCGAAGTAATCCGTGTCGTCATAACCCGTGTAAGGTGGGAACAGAGCATTCACCGCATTCGCATTGTACGTCGCCGAAGCGCGTCCGTCTGCGATGATTCGGCCACCCGTTGAATCGATGAGACGGCCGTTCGGGAGAAACTCCACGCGCGTGCCGGGCTCAATGACCAAGGTTCCACCGATGGTGAACGTTCCGCTGATCCGGTAGACAGTGTCACGTACGAATACGCGAACCTGACCCGGAGGGAGACTACCACGCACCTCCACATAATCCTGTGCTTGGATGGATGTGAAGGCGGCAGTAAGCGCAAGCAGCAAGCTGCTTAAACGAAACCAACGTTGCATACTACCTCCAGTTGAAAAAACTAAAGCTTTGTTTTCAGTCGAGTTGCTTGTTGAAACGGCAACGACGCCACAAGGGCGCTCGTAGCTCTCAGGGATTCTAATCAATTCTCATGCCAAGTCTTGCAAGACCGGCTCTTGCGGGTTGTGACATGTCGCTGGAAGAGAATTTCTTCACCACCAAGCGATATGCCTCCGTTGCCTTTTCAATGTTTCCGGCCTTCTCGTGGGCCAGGCCGGCGTAGACGTGGGAGCGTGCTTCCAGACCCGTCTTCGCTCCGGCCGCAGCTGCCTTCTCGTAGAGTTCGGCTGCACCGGCAAAGTCACGGTCATTCTCGGCACAAGCACCAAGTCCGTTCAATGCCCCCATAATGACAACTGGCGAGGAAGATCCCTGCGCCGCTTCGAACATCGAACGAGCCTCGGCCGACTTGCCCAACTGCAGATAGGCCGATCCGGCCATCATTGCAGCAACCTTGCCGGCGTCCGTCGCACCATATTCGTCAACGATGCCCTGAAGCCCCAGGACGTCCTGGCCATCAATGGCCGGAAGACCCTTGCCAGTAAGCGCAACGTCGTACTCGGAAGCCTCATACGACGGGCGAATACGCGCCAAGGCCGCGGCAGCCTCTTCATTCTTGGTCTGCTGCATGGATGTGTACAACCAGTATCCCACGACGATCGCAACGATCGCAACGGCAATACCAACGATGACCTTCCACTGCTGCTGGAAGCGCTCGACAACAGCGTCACCCGCCGTGTCGACCGTTGCCCCACCAATTTCCTGTGTCGTCTCTGTAGTCATGAACTATCCTTGGGGTCCGTAGATCAGCGCGGTTCCGCCACATCAATCGTTGGCCGGAAACCGCATGATTCCACGCCACGTAAGCGCCCCGGCACGGAACGGCCGGAACAACCCACGTTGCATGGATCGCAAATATACCGTGCGAAGGTATAAAAGCAAAACGCATAAGCCCGTGATTCCAAAAATGTTACTGAGCTTTCCACCTTGACAGTGTCAAGCTCGGTTCACACTTGGGATCGGCCCCGATGTGAAATCGAGGGTTGCGTTAGACAACTTCCGGCAACTCCGGCAACCTGTTGCTACCGTGCACAACAGAACCGGTTGGGCAGCGCCTGTATCAGAAGTTGACCGTTGCCGTTGCGGCTTGGACGATGTCGTCGACCGAAAGCAGGATGGCGCCCTCAAGACTCTTGGCAAAGCCCACAGGTGTGTCTTTTGAGCCTACCCGCACCACCGGGGCGTCCAGCCAGCGGAACACTTCTTCCGTGATGGTCGAAGCTACCTCGCCGCCAAACCCGGCCGTCTTCTTGTCTTCGTGCGCCACAACGCAACGCCCCGTCCGCTTGACGGATTCAAGCACCATGTCCTTGTCCCACGGCGCCAGCGACCGCAGGTCGATGACCTCGACGCTGGTGCCTTGTGCTTCCATGCGCTGGGCTGCCTGCAGACTCCAGTGTACGGCCGTTCCCCAGCTCACGATGGTGAGATCCGTGCCGGGCCGCCGAACGCGGGCCTTGCCGAACGGAATGATGAAGTCGTCCGACGGCATGCTGGTCGAGGTAGGACGGTAGTTGTACAGGAACTTGGGCTCGAGATACATGGTCACACCACGCGACCGCATGGCGTTGCGCATCAAACCAACGGCATCATCGGCAAAGGCCGGCATCACAACGCGGATGCCCGGCAGCGTCGTGAAGGTGCCCTCAAGGTTCTGCGAGTGGTACAGGCCGCCTTGAATGTAGCCGCCACTGGCCAGTCGCACCACCATGTTGGCCGAGAACTGTCCACGCGTACGCCAGTAGTCGTGCGAGCATTCAACAAGCTGCTCCATGGCCGGCCAGAAATAGTCGGCAAACTCCGCCCCCTCGACCACGACCCTGATATCGTCACGATACCGGCACATGCCATTGGCCGTGCCCACAATGTAGTCTTCGGCAATAGGGGCATTGAAGACCCGGTCGTTGCCGAACTCGTCAAGGAGTCCTTTGCAGACATTGAAGATGCCCTGCTTCTTGTGCGAGGCAACGTCCTGGCCAAAGAGGAAGGTGTTGGGGTTACGACGGAATTCCTGGATCAATGCCGTGTTGATACCCTCGCGGAAGGTGATCTGCTGGGCATCTGGGTCGGTCTGCCAGCGTGATTCCGCTTCGTCGTGATAGGCAACGATGGATTCCGGGATCACAAAATCCGTGTAGGAGGAAGGGGCAGGGTCGGGCGAGGGCTCGATCACGTCGGCCGCCGCAAAGATGGCCTGCTTGTTGGCCTGCTCAATGGCAGCCAGCTGCTCTTCGGTGGCGATACCGGCGGCCAGGAGCGAGGCGCGGAACCGCGGCAGCGGGTCGCGATGCTTCATGGCGTCGATGTCTTCCTTCTCGCGATACAACTCGTGATTGTCGGAGTTCGAGTGTGATCCGATACGGTCACAGTCGGCATGGATCATGGCCGGACCGGCTCCGCTCAACGCATATGCCCGAGCCTCGAGCAAGGCACTGTGGCAGGCCACAGGGTCGCGACCGTCAACATTCCAGATCTTCAGGTTGGTGAAACCGCGGAAGTTGTCGGACACAACAAGGTTGGTCGTCTGCTCGTGCAGCGGCACCGAGATGCCATACTTGTTGTTCTGGATCACGAAGATCAACGGCAGCTTCTCGCGGTCGGCGCCGTTGACACTTTCGTAGTAGTAGCCCTCAGACGTCGTCGAATCACCCGTCGAGCAATACACGACTTCGTCGCCGCCATACTTCTTGACGGCACGGGCAAGGCCGGCGGCCTGCTGACAGTGATTGCCGGTGCACGACGAGACGTTCTGGATGTTGAATTCGATCTTGGCAAAGTGGTTGGACATGTGGCGTCCGCCACCGGCAACATCGGCGTCCTTGCTCAGACCATTGGCTATGATCTCTTCGACGGTCAAGCCGGCGGCCAGACACGTGAGCATGTCGCGGTAGTACGGGAACAGATAGTCCTTCTTGGCGCGAAACGCCTTGCCAAGGGCAAGCTGAATACCGTCGTGGCCGGCGAACGGAGCGTGGTAGGACCACCCCTTGGCCATCTTCAGGTAGTTGGCCGCCTTTTCGTCAAGCCGACGTCCAAGCTGCATGGTTGCATACCAGTCTAGCAGGGTTGCCGCATCGATACCGCCCAGGTCAAACAGGTTGGCGTCGGCCGTAGCCTCCGCTGTGGCTGCAGCCTTCGCAGGCTGCGACTTGGTGGTTGTTGCCTTGGCCGACGTTTTGGCGTTCGATGCGCTCTTGCCGGATGATGATGCCATGATGATTCGTTCTCCAGAGATATAGGTTGTTGTCGTTACTTGGTCGCTGCCCGACGTCGAGCCTTGGATGTGGCCACGTCGTCAACAAAGGTGAGCCAGCCGTGCGGATCGTCGCCCGTGCTGATCATGCCGCTGAACCGCCGCTGAATGGCCTTGGTGGCCGGACCTACCCGGCCGTTGCCGACAGGGATACGGTCGACGCTCTTGACCGGCGTTACCTCGACAGCCGTACCCGTCAGGAACATCTCGTCGGCCGAATAGACCATGGCCCGCGTGATGTTGGCCTCGCGTACCGTCATTCCCAGGTCGGTCGCCAAGGTCATGACGGTGTCCCGCGTGATGCCCGGCAACAACGACGTTGCCGCCGGTGGTGTGATGAGCTGGCCATTGACCACGATGAAGACGTTCTCGCCGCTGCCCTCGGCAATGTTGCCATAGGCATCCAGACAGATGCCTTCGGCATAGCCGTTTTCGACGGCCTCCATCTTTACAAGCTGCGAATTCATGTAGTTCCCGCCGGCCTTCGACGTGCTGGGCAGGGCGTTTGGTGTGATGCGGTCCCACGACGAGATACAGACGTCAACGCCGTTCTCGGCCGCCTCGTCGCCCAGATAGGCCCCCCATTCCCAGGCGGCAATGTAGACTTCGAGTGGACAACGGAGCGCATAGACTCCCATGTCGCCCTTGCCACGCAGCGCGAACGGCCGCACGTAACACGTGGAAAGGCCATTGCGCTTGATAAGCTCGGCTGCCGCCACGGTCAGCTCCTCGGCACTCCAAGGCATGGCCGAACGGTAGACCTTCAGTGAGTGATGCAGCCGCCGCATGTGTTCGTCTACACGGAACATGGCCGTACCACGCTTGGTAGCGTAGGCACGGATGCCCTCGAACCACGACGAACCGTAATGCACAACGTGCGACAGCACGTGGATCGTCGCCTTTTCAAAAGGGATGAACCGTCCGTCTTTCCATATGAATCGTGTTGGCGTAATCGGCATAACACCTCCGGGCGTGATTTCGTGGTCGCCCGCTTACTGCGGGTCGGACGCATCAAGCGCTTCCTTCATCATGCTGCTCACAATGCCGGGATTGGCCGATCCACCGGAGGCTTTTAAGACCTGGCCGACGAAGAAGCCAAAGAGGTTCGTCTTTCCACTCTTGTATTTCGCAAGGTTGTCGGGATTGTCTGCCAGCACCTTGTCCACCAGCAACTTGATGGCCGCCGTGTCGGATACCTGCCGCAATCCCTGCTCTTCGATGATGACATCGGCCGTCTTGCCCGTTTCGAGCATGGCCGGAAAGATGTCCTTGGCTGTCTTGTTGCTGATGACGTCGTTCTTGACGGCCATAACGAGCGATGCCAGCTGGGCAGGCGTGCATCCGGCTTCGCGGATGCCACACTTCTGCTGTCCCATGATGCGCAGCAATTCCGTCATGATCCAGTTGCTCACAGCCTTGTACGCTTCGGCGTCGGCCGTTCCAAGGTTGGCACAGGCCTCTTCGTAGTAGTCCGCCACGGCAACGTCGTCTACAAGAATGGCAGCGTCGTACGAGGGCAGACCGTATGCAGCCATGAAGCGCCGCTTGCGGGCAAGGCCCAGCTCCGGCAATGCCGCACGCAGCTGTTCCTTCCACAGGTCGTCAACAACGACGGGCCCCAGGTCAGGCTCGGGAAAATACCGGTAGTCGTGCGCCTGCTCCTTGCTTCGCATCACCTTGGTCTGCTGCTTGGCGGCATCCCACTGCATGGTCTGCTGCTGCACCTTGCCCCCTGACTCGATCACCTCGATCTGACGGACGATCTCGTACTCGATGGCTTTTTCGACGTTGCGGAAGGAGTTGAGGTTCTTGACTTCGGTCTTGGTGCCAAAACGCGTTTCGCCAACCTTACGTACCGAGACGTTGGCGTCGCAACGCAGAGAGCCTTCTTCCATGTTGCCGTCGCAGATGTCCAGATACAGCAGGGTCTGCCGCAACTGCTGCAGGTACAGGTAGGCCTCGCGAGCCGTTCGAATGTCGGGCTCGCTCACGATCTCCAACAGCGGCACGCCGGCACGGTTCAGGTCGACCAGCGTGTCGATGTCAAGATCGTGAATGCTCTTGCCCGAGTCTTCTTCCATGTGGATGCGCGTAATGCCAATGCGCTTGACACCGTCGTCGGTCTCGATCTCGACCGACCCACCGTAGCAGATGGGGTCTTCGTACTGCGTGATCTGATAGCCCTTGGGCAGGTCGGCATAGAAGTAGTTCTTGCGCGAGAACGTGCTCTGCCTGCGGATCTGACAATTGGTGGCAAGCCCAAGCGTGACGGCATAGGCCACGAGATTACGGTTGAGCACCGGCAGCGTGCCGGGATGACCAAGGCAGATCGGACAGACATTGACGTTGGGCGATGCACCAAAGGTTGTCGGACAGGCACAAAAGGCCTTCGACGCCGTTTTGAGCTGGGCGTGAATCTCCAATCCGATGATGGCCTCGTATCCGGTCATGATCGCCGTACGATTGCTGGGTGTTGTTGTGGATAAGTCCGCGAAACTACGAAATGCCGTTCGCTTGACGGGCTTTGTACACGATCATTGATCGATATCAACGATCGATGAACAGTCCTCGCGAGCGTGGGGCTCTGATAAGGGTCGAGGTACGACCGTTACCGGTTCGACGTTGCGGATCGACGGCGCCGTCCTTTGGGGTGACCGTACTGCCCGACGCGCTTCCCCACGCATAGGCGTCCGTTCCCGAGCCGTCGATGAACACTCCAACGGTCAATACGTCATCGCGAAACGTCCCGAAGGGTTCATACACGGTGGCCGTGCCCATGGGTGGTGTATTGGCCCAAGACGTGGAGTCGGCATCGGCCGGTGGGTCGAACAGCACGTCGTAGGTGTCGTCTCCGGCCCGATCCCAGAACAGACCTATGGATCCAAGGTCGGCCGATCCGCCGCAGTGCGACCGGAAGTGATACCGGTCGTTGCCATCACCGTCGAAGGCCACGCCGATGGATCCGTCGCGTGCATGACCGTGGTATTGGTTGACGGCATCGTCGTTGTCGACGTTGTACGCATCGTCGCCCCGCAGATCTGCAATGCAGCCGATGGCGAAGTGCGCACCTGCTCCCAACGAATACTTGCCGTTGATGTAGGTGTCGTTGCCGTCAAGATCTTCCAGAAAGCCGGCGGCCCACCAGTAGCCGCAACCCTGACTCCATGCAGCGGCCGTATAGATGTCGTCGCCGGCAGCGTCGGCCAGCATGGCCACGCCACCGGAAAGACTGTGGCCGTCGCCAAGGTCGGCACGGCGGCCGAAGGCCGCGCCCTGGGCGCGCGAGACGCTCTGGCCCAGGTAGAGTTCCGAAGGAGCACCGTCCAAGCGTGCCGTGTAACGGTCGTTGCCACCACGGTCGACTAACAGGCCCGCGCCATAGGTCTGGGCAAAGGCCTGACCTTCGGCTGCGATGATGTACACGTCGTCGCCCGCACGGTCGTCCACCAAGCCCACACCGGCCGTGCCGGCTCCCTGTCCGTAGATACCGTCGACGGTGTACTGATCGTTGCCACGCATGTCGATGACGGCGGCTGTACCGAACCAGGCAGAACCGATCGACGATGTCAGACCGTGATAGATGTCGGACCCTGCAACGTCCACCAGCAGCGAGACGCCGAAGACGGCCGAGCCGATGGAAAGCGTGTCGTCCTGTGCCGTGTAGCGATCGTCACCACCCATATCAACGACAATGCCGAACGGACGTGACGGGCCGATGGCACAGCCAACGGCGCCGATGTAGAGATCGTTTCCGCCAAGGTCGATCACGCACATGGCATCGTCGGCAGCGGTGATGGTGTCGGCCGTCGACCCGGTTATCAGGATGGTACCCATGGGGTGGACGATCCTCCAGCGGCCAGTGCCCGAGAACGGCTGTGCCGAGTCGGCACTCCGATACTCCTTCAAGGCACTGTCAAGGTGGGCCGCAAGGATGACGGATGCAAAGGCCATGGACCTGCGATCGAATGTGCGGAGCAGCGGCATGGCATCAACGTCGCTGGTTGCCATCTGGTCCAGCCTGTCGTCACGCCACAGCGCCTGCGCCAGGGCAAGCGCCTTGCGTGCACGCTCGGTCGCCGGTGCGTCGCGCAGGCGACGCTCGATGGGCGTCTCGGCGATCGCCTTCCGATACCACGGCGCGGCATCATCCAAGGCCGCGTTGATATGGGCAACAAGACGTCGCACGTGGAACGGCAACGCTGCAGGCATGGAATCAACCGTGGGGTTGCTGCTGTCGGGCAATGGCAGGAAACGGCCGGCCGACACGTCGGTCAATCCATAGCCGGTGCGGATAAGTGCCGCAATGTCGGTGGCTGCAAGCAGGTTCTTCGACGTAGTACCACCCATGCGGGGCACAGACAGTACGTCGTTGAATAGCAGCCGCACGTTGCGCAGCAGAAATGGGTCGGGACCGTACTGCTCCATCTCGGTTGGTGCATATCCAAAGGTTGGATGGGCCGACGTCCAAATGCCGTCCAGTATTACCCTGCGCAGGGTGTCTGACAGTTGAAGTTCTCGACGCAACGGCATGGTCTGTGCCGTGAGCGTGGCGGCGGCGGCAAGGCAAAGCATCACAAACCGGATCATGGTCGCCTACCTGTTGAGTGTTCGGATGTCAAGGTTGCCTCCGCAAATGATCACACCCACGCGTTTGCCACGCACAAGGTCAGGTTGTTCCATCAAGGCGCCGATGGTTACGGTGGCCGATGGTTCGACCACCTGCTTCATGCGCTCCATCACGCGGAAGAGTCCTTCGCGGATGCTGTCTTCGGAGGCCGTCACGATGCGCACGTGCGTTTCCTGCAGGATGCCGAAGGTGATATCGCCCAGCGCGGTCCGCAGTCCGTCGGCAATGGTCATTGTCTGCGGCGGCCCCTGCAGCACGCCCGTCTCAAGTGATATCCGTGCGTCGGCGGCTTCGGCCGGCTCGGCACCGATGATATCAATGTTCGGCACCATGGCACGTGCCGCGATCGCGGTGCCGCTCATCAGTCCGCCACCACCCACGGGTGCCATGATCACGTCAAGGTTGGCCACGTCCTCCAGTAGCTCCATCGCAGCCGTCCCCTGTCCGGCGATCACGCGTTCGTCATTGTACGGCGGCACGATATGCGCCCCCGTCTGCTGCGCAATGGCCTGCATCGTCCGCTCGCGGTCCTCCAGCGTCGGCTCGCACTCGACCACCATCGCCCCATAACCCATCACAGCCTGCTTTTTAATCAGGGGGGCGGTGCGGGGCATAACGATGGTGCAGGGGATGGACCGAAGGGTGGCGGCGTAGGCAAGGGCCTGTGCGTGGTTGCCGCTGCTGTGGGTGATCACGCCGTGCCGGGCTGTTTCGGCGTCGAGCTGCATAACAGCATTACACGCACCGCGGGCCTTGAAGGCACCGATGCGTTGCAGATGCTCACACTTGAAGAACAGCTCTGCGCTGAACAGATCGTTGAAGTAGGCCGACGTCAGGATCGGCGTGCGATGAATGTATGGCCCGATACGTCGGGCCGCTTCCACGATGTGGTGGAACGTGACGCTCACATGCGCACGAAGTCGAGGTTGGAATAACTGCGGAACCGTCGGCATACATTAGAACCGTTGGCAGACGTTCCGTCGTGGAGGGATACTTCTATCGTCTCGACATACTCCGACATGAAGGCGGTAACGACGCCGCAATGTGACCATGCATCGCTGCTGCCTTCACTGCGACGCAGAAAGATGCTGCCGGGAGGTATCTCCGCACGGATCGAGGCATCCTCGGCAACAAGGGAGCCAGGCACGAAGCGGTTTGCAGCGATGGCATCGGTGGCGATCACCTGCATATCCATTGTGTTGGGCAATCGACGCGGCGATGGGGGAATATTCTCGTCGGCATGATCCAGCATGTACGAAACGAAGGCAACATTCCAGTGATCAGATGCCGTTTCCAATCCCTGCAGATAGAGTCGTACCCACGGACCCTGGTTGTGTCCGATGCTGCGCGGCTGTTGTCGTAGATGCTGTCTTGCGGCAGCAAGCACGCGCTGTGCATACGTTTCGGCCGTGGTGGAAAGTTGGCGTGTGGCCGTGAGTATCGGACGCAGCAGCGAGGCCATTGTATCCTCGTCGATCACGCCCGTGGGGTGAAGTTTCGCCGACGTCTGAAACTTGCGGACCATTGCCTCGGTTGCCGCGCCGTAATCTCCGTCGATCGCAACACAGTGGTCGTGCAGATGAAGCCACTCCTGGACGAGGCGGACGGACCGACCCTGCATGCCGCGACGGATAGGCAGAAAGACCGAATACTCTCTGGGCAGCTTCATGTTTGTTGTAACTGTAGCGTGGTCACATGTTCCGTCGATACTGTCCGCCAACCTGGTACAGCGCATTCGTCAGCTGACCAAGCGAACAGGTCTTGGCAGCATCCATCAGCGCGGCAAAGATATTCTGGTTGCGTACCGCAGCCTGCTTGAGCTGATGCAGCGCATCGGGGGCGACACCGTCATGCCGATGCTGAAACGCCCGAACATTGGCGATCTGCTGCTGTTTCTCGGCCGGCGTGGATCGGATGACTTCGTCGGGAATGATCGTCGGCGAGCCCTTCGAACTTAGGAAGGTGTTGACACCTACGATGGGATACTCTCCCGTATGCTTCAGCGTTTCGTAGTACAGCGACTCTTCCTGGATCTTGTTGCGCTGATACATGTTTTCCATGGCCCCGAGTACGCCACCGCGATCACTGATGCGGCGGAACTCGGCGTACACGGCTTCCTCGACCAGATCTGTCAGATCTTCGATGATGAACGACCCCTGAAGGGGATTCTCGTTCTTGGCCAGACCGAGCTCGCGATTGATGATCAGCTGGATGGCAACGGCGCGGCGCACGCTCTCCTCGGTTGGCGTCGTGATCGCCTCGTCATACGCATTGGTATGCAGCGAATTGCAGTTGTCGTAGATGGCATACAGTGCCTGCAGCGTCGTCCGGATGTCGTTGAAGTCGATCTCCTGCGCATGCAGCGAACGTCCGGACGTCTGGATGTGATACTTCAGCATCTGCGATCGCTCGTTGCCGCCGTACTTGTTTTTGATGGCCTTGGCCCAGATGCGCCGTGCTACGCGGCCGATGACGCTGTACTCGGGGTCGACACCGTTCGAGAAGAAGAACGACAGGTTCGGGGCGAAGTCGTTGATGTCCATGCCCCGCGACAGGTAGTATTCGACGTACGTGAAGCCGTTGGCCAGCGTCAGCGCAAGCTGCGTGATGGGGTTGGCTCCGGCTTCGGCGATGTGATATCCCGAGATCGACACGGAATAGAAGTTGCGAACGCGCTGCTCGATGAAGTACTGCTGAACGTCGCCCATCATGCGCAGAGCGAACTCGGTCGAGAAGATGCAGGTGTTCTGCGCCTGATCTTCCTTCAGGATGTCGGCCTGCACGGTACCACGCACCTGCTGAAGGGCGCGCGCCTTGCATGCCTCGTAGACGTCTGCCGGCAGGACCTGATCGCCCGTGACTCCCAGTAGCATCAGGCCAAGGCCGTGATGTCCCTCGGGAAGGTCTGTCGAACCATCGGCCTGACGGTAAAGCGGACGTGTCATGCCCTTTGCTGCAAAGATCTCGTCGATGCGTCGCTGTACATCATCCACCAGTCCATGCTCGATGATGTATTTCTCGCATTGCTGGTCGACGGCCGCATTCATGAAGAAGGCCAGGATCATCGGTGCCGGACCGTTGATGGTCATCGAGACCGACGTTGACGGATCGCAGAGATCGAAGCCTGAGTAGAGTTTCTTTGCATCGTCGAGTGTGGCGATGCTCACGCCCGAGTTGCCGATCTTTCCATAGATGTCGGGGCGCTCCGCAGGGTCTTCGCCATAGAGCGTCACCGAGTCGAAGGCTGTTGACAGACGCGCTGCCGGCATGCCGAGCGATAGATAGTGGAAGCGTTTATTGGTACGCTCCGGGCCGCCTTCTCCTGCGAACATACGCGTGGGGTCTTCGTTCGTCCTCTTGAACGGATAGACGCCGGCCGTGTACGGGAAGCTGCCGGGAAAGTTCTCCTGCATGCTCCACCGAACGATCTCGCCCCAGTCTTCGAACGACGGAACGGCGATCTTGGGGATCTTGGTATGCGAGAGTGATTCGACGTGGTTCTGCACCTTGATCTCTTTGCCACGAACAGAGTACACGAAGTACTCGCCCCGGAATGCACGCTTGCGTTCGTCCCATTCGGCTAGAACCGTGCGGACGTCGTGGTGCAACTGTGACTCGAGATGCGCAGCTTTCGCTTCGAGCGCCTCGATGGCTGCTCCGTCGGATGATGTTGGGCGTTCGGTTTGCATGGTGTTCTACGGACGGAGTGTCGAATCGCGGGCAAACATACGGCTTCTGTGTGCCGGTGCACCCAGGGCGTGGTATGGTGCAGCGTTAGTGTTCATGCTTGATCAGGTACGCTGCAAGCGAGCCATCGGAAGCGCGGCCGCCGATCCACAGCGTGTAGATCTTTCCGGCTTCCAGCTTGACGTTTTCGAGCGTGGTCAGCATCGTCGTCGTACCCGTCTTGCGGATCTTGAGCAGATACGGTGCATCGGCGGGCGAGGCCGGAATCTGCAGGAAGTTCGAACCCGTAGCGGTCGACGTCGATACTTCTCTGAAGGCCACGCCCTGCATGCCGGGTATCTCATAGTCTGTCATGCCAAGCGGCGTTATCACATCTACGGTGCCGGCATCGGGGGCCGCATTCACGAATCGCACAAGTGCCTGTGCGGCGTTCGGCGTCGTGACGTCTTTCAGAACGATCGGGGCTACATCCGGCGGAATCAGCGTACCAGTGCCAAACACCGTGTACGATGACCGCGAGTCGAAGCTCGTTTCGGTGCTGATGACGGGCGTTCCGCTGCGAGAGAATGCGAACAGGCGCTTGCCGGGCTGAACACCAAGGTATGACGTTGCCGTGCCGAATGTGATGCCTGATGACAAGACGGTGCCATCGACAACAGCGTCGACCGTTTGCGCGCCAACAAGGGCATTCACGACCATGACATTGGCGAGCAGTGAGATGGATTCGAGTTCCGTGTAGGCTTCGCCATCGCCAGATGCCGTGAAGACCCGAACGCGCAGCGGCACATCGTCGGTAGTCTGCACCGTACCATACACGACCATCGTGTACGACGTGTTGGCCAGAAGGCTTAGCGGCGCGTATTCGGCCAGCAGGGTCTGACCCTGGTATAGCCGCAGGATCTGGCTTGCGGCCGGCGTTTCGACGGCGGCGCTGACGGATGCCTGGCCCGTAGGGCCAACAAAGGCCGAGCTGCCCGTTGCTGTTCGGAGTTCGAGCGAGCCTCCATCGGTGGTAGCATTCGCCATCCGCACGATGGCAGAACCGGTGGGGATCAGGCGGGGTTCCTCGACAAGCGCGCCGCTGACGGCGGCCGCCGGCGGGAAGGTGATCACGGTATAGTCCGTGTTCTTCTTCAGCGTTTCGGTGGCCGTAAGCAGTTCGGCCGAAGCGCCGGCATTCGACACCGAGATGCGCCGCGCGCCGGAAAGGGCAGATTCGAACCCGCTGCTCTGCAGCGGACTCACCCCTGCAGCCACCACGGCTCCGTCGATACGCAGGTCGACATTCGGCGCATCGTAGGCCATGTGGAGCAGTCGCACACGTGAAGTCTCGTCAACAGGCGTATTACCTGCGTCCTCGCACGACGTGAATAGCAATGCCCCCATCACGATTCCGATGGTTGTAAGAATGGTTTGCAGGGGGCGGCGGCGATGCTGCACGGAAAACCTCATGAACGTGTGGAAGAATTGTCGCATAACTCGTCGATGGCGCCACGTACGCGCCATAGTCGGCGGGCAAGCGTGGCCTGTCGATCAACAAACGCATCATAGCGTTCGTTCTCTTCAACGATCTCGGCTAAGTACCGTGTCCGGTCGGGCGGAATGATGTAGATCTTCTCGCTCATTTCGTCGGTCACGTGGAACATCGATGTCCAATCCAGTCCGCAGCGCTGCACGAGCGTGTCAATGATGGCGCGGTACAGCGTGTTTGTGCCGGGGTCGTTGAACTGGCTTGCGATGGTGCCGTACACGGGCATCTCGTCGGGACGTCGGTCGAACAGCTGTCGACTGCGTTGGTATTGCTTCTTGACATCGCGAAGCGCATCAAGGGCGCCGCGCTTGTCGAACTTGTTCAGTGCGATCAGATCGGCGTAGTCGATCATGTCGATCTTTTCGAGTTGGCTTGCGGCACCGTATTCGGGTGTCATGACATACATCGACACATCGGCTACGTCCGTGATCTGCGAGTCGCTCTGGCCGATACCGGCCGTTTCGACGATGATCAGGTCGAAGCCTGCGTAGGAAAGGATATCGATGGCATCGGTCACGTTCCTGTTGATGGCGACGTTGGCCTGTCGCGTGGCGAATGACCGCATGTAGACGCGTGGGTGGCTGACGGCATTCATGCGAATGCGGTCGCCAAGGAGGGCGCCGCCGGTCTTTCGCTTCGAGGGATCGACGGAGACGACGGCGATGCGCTTGTCGGAGAAGTCTTCGATGAATCGGCGTACGATCTCGTCGGTCAACGATGACTTGCCGGCACCTCCGGTGCCGGTGATACCGAAGACCGGCGGACGTTTGGCGCCTGCCGTAAAGACAACACGCTCCCGCTGGTCGCGTTCGGCCATCGAGATAGCTTGGGCAATTGCCAGGGGATCTCCTGCACGAACGGCATCGGCCAGACCGTCGCCAAAGACGTCGGGTGTATCGTGATCACTTTTCGAGACAAGGTCGTTGATCATGCCCTGTAAACCCATGGCCCGACCGTCGTCGGGCGAATAGATTCTGGTGATCCCGTAGTCGTGCAACTCCTCGAGCTCTGTTGGCAGGATCGTACCACCGCCACCGCCGAAGATCCTGATGTGACCTGCGCCGCGCTCGCGCAGCAGGTCGTACATGTACTTGAAGTACTCGACGTGGCCGCCTTGGTACGACGTCATCGCGATCGCCTGGGCATCTTCCTGGATGGCACAGTTCACCACTTCGGCCACCGAACGGTTATGCCCAAGGTGGATCACTTCGACGCCAGTGCTCTGGATGATGCGACGCATCACGTTGATGGCCGCATCGTGTCCGTCGAACAGCGAGGCCGCCGTCACGATGCGAATCTTCGTCGATGGCTGAAATGGGGTCGGATTCTGCATGAACGGTACAGCACTGTGGATGGGTACGACAAAATTACCGCATCAGGAACGATTGACGCGTCTACGACGTGTGTTGCGGGGTCTTTCCATAGATTGCCTGTTCCTGAACCGACCTGTGTGTCTCACGATGGAGTGGAGCCAGTGATGATCAAGAACATGGGCAGTATCGACCGCCTTATCCGCATTGCCATTGCGATTACGGTGTTTGCCTTGATCGCGTCTGAGCAGATCTCGGGCACTGCAGCCTGGGTGCTTGGTATCGTCGCGATCATCATGGCCGCTACCTCTGCCATGGGGTCGTGTCCGCTCTACCTGCCGTTGGGTCTGTCGACCAAACCCAAGAAGTGATGTGCAACAAGGCACATTACCCGCTCTTACTACGCAACACCTGTGACCGCTGAACTCATCGTCCTTGGCGGCGCCGAGGACATTGGTGCAAACTGCACGTACATCGGATTGGACGGTACCGGCATCATCATTGATGCCGGCCTGCACCCTCGTGACCGGGGCCAGCATGCGTTTCCGGCTCTTGCGTCGCTTGGGGAACGGTCGGCCGACGTGCTGGTGATATCGCACGCTCACAACGACCACCTGGGCGGTCTTCCGTTTGTGATGCGGGCAATGCCACATCTTCGGCCCTTGATGACGCATGCCACGCGCGACCTGACGCACGTGATGCTGCACAACACCGGACGTCTGCTGAAGTCCGACATCACGGCATGGTTCCCGACGGAATCTTTGTCGTACTACAACCGCGAACAGATCGAACTGCTGCGTCATGCCTTCGAGGCTGTGCCGTACGATGATCCGATACGGTTGAAGGGGTGGCATGGACGACATGATGTGACGATGACCCTGCATTGGTCTGGACACATCCTTGGCGCTGCCAGCGTGATGCTGGAGTGCAACGGCCTGTCGATCCTGCATACGACCGACATCCAGTTCGACGATCAGGCCTTGATCGGCAAAGCGGCTGTGCCGCGGCACCACGTCGATGTGCTGATCACCGAGGCAACGAACTGTGGACACGACACGCCGAACGACCGGGTGGGCGAGACGAAGCGCCTTGGGAAGTTCATTGCAGACGTTACGAACGAGAATGGATCCGTCCTTATCCCGTCGTTTGCCCTTGGTAAGACGCAGGAGATCTTGCGCATTCTGTACGGGTTGATGCGATCCGGCTCCATCCCGTCCATTCCGATCTACACGGGCGGAATGGGCGAACGCATCAACAAGATCTACGACCAGTATTGCTACACCGAACCCTTCAGGCAACCGGGTTTCGAAGTGTCGGACATTCCGCAGGAGCGGGTCGATATGAACGCGCTGTTCTCGAACGACTTCATGAGCAAGCCGTCGATCGTGGTCGCGCAGAGCGGCATGGTCAACAAGGGTACGCTTTCGCATGCACTCGCGCGTGTCTGGATGCGGAATCCGGCCTTCGGTATCGCCTTCATCGGATATCAGGATCCGGATACGCCGGGCTGGAGTCTGTCGATGTCCGAGCCCGGCGTTCCGTTCATGTTTGGCACTCGCGAAATGACGCGTTCCTGTAAGGTCGAACGATTCCGATTCAGCGCTCACGCGTCGAAGGAGGGTCTGGTAGACTTCATCGGCGACGTCCGCCCGGGAACGCTGTGCATCACCCATGGATCGCCCGATGCGTGCGACGCGCTGGCCCTTGCCGTGAAAGAACGGCTGCCGAAAACGCGCATCCTGATCCCGTCACTGGGACGACGCTATACCGTTGGCCGTCAGACCGATGGGCAGGGCGCTTCAGCGCACAGCCACCAGCAGGATCCTTCCGACGGCGTCGGTTGACCCAAGAAGTTCGACCACGTAGGTGCCCGAGGCCCAACGGTCCGAGGGAATGACCAATCGTCGGTCCATCGGTTCGACGTCACGTTCAAGCCTGACGATGCCGTCCGCCCCGGTAACGCGGATCTTGCGCACGCCCAGCACGTCCCACGTTAGCACGGCACTTGCCGGCGTTGGGTTGGGCGCAACAGCATAGTCGGCCCGCTGGGTTGGCCTGTCGGGTACATCGGTGGGCCGCACGCGCGCCAGCGCCGGCGCCACGGGGATGTAACCGCTGCTGCGGACGTACCGCGATGGCTGCGCGGCGTCGCGGATCAACACAACATAGTGGTTGCCCGGACGCAGTGAATCGGGAAGCATGATGCCGGCCGTTCGAGGCTTGGCGTCGACCTGCTTGGCAACGATGATGCGTTGCTGTCGGGCAGCGTCGAACAGTTCGATGTCTACCGTCCTTGCGTCCAAGGCATCATCCCACGATACATCGACGGCCGTTCCGGGGCGCCACGGTGCATCGGTGACACCGCCCGGCGGCAGGACCTGTGCGCAGAGGGAAATGGGTATGCAGCATGCTGCGAGAATGAAAGATCGCATGGTTGTTTCTCCTTTGTGAAGTGTGGTGGTGGTTGGTGTGGTGGCGGTCAATACGCCACGGCGGCACGCGGGAAGAACCGCGGACGGTAGGTGTAGGTGGTGTGCCGTCCGTTGCCGGTACGGACGCCGACGGCATTGACGCCCCACAGGCCCGAGACGCCTTCGAGCATGGTGTGCTCGCCAAGGTATTCGTCTTGGTCGTCTGGATTCATCAGGGCGTTGATCAGGTCGAATCCAGACTGGATCAACGCTGGCACGATGCCGGACCAGGCAGTCTTGGCCGATCCGTTGGTTGCGGAAGCTGACAACTGATCGCGCAGCTTGACGATGATGTTCTGGATCTCGCCAACGAGACATCCCCGTTGGTCCTTGCAGTCCTCGTCATAGGTCTGGATGTGCGAGAATGCCAGGTCCGTCCGATCAAGCCACGACGGTTCGATGTACTGCAACAGGTCGCCGAACTGCAACGGCGGGTCGGTGTCGCCCTGATCATAGGTGCAATCATCGGGTATGGTACCCTGTTGGACAGAGCATGGGGGTAGGCGGCGGAACCCCATGTCGACATGCATTGCGGCGTTGGCGGCCAGCACACCTCCATACATGGCATGATAGATCTCGCCATCGAGGATGATCGGCCATACGTCCCAATCTCCATCGTCATCCAGGCCGATGCTTCGCAGCTGTACGCCATAGCCCGGCAGCTCCATGGTGTTCAGCGCAAAACTGCCGGTGGATCGAAGGCGAGCACCCCGCAGCGAGCGGACGTTGGATGTAACCGTCAGATCCAGCGATCCGAAATAGGTGGCATGCAACCGTGGTGTGGTGTTCGGCTCATATGCATGCATCACGACAGTGTTGATTGGTCCGCCATTGAATGGCTCATATCGTATGTTGCCCCGGTTCGAGGATGATGCTGTGAAGTCCATGTTCGCTCTGCCAACATTCAAGGGGTCGAGATTGCCAAACGACTCAAGGATGAGGGCGCCCTGTTCAACTGTCGTGATGTCGACCGGCCGCGTAAACCGAATCTTGATCTCGGTTCCCTTCCGGGGTATGTACTCCAGTTGTCGGCCACCAGTCGGTTCGCCAACAAGACGGTCGTAGTATACCAAGGGGTCGAGCCAACGTTCCTCGAAGGTGGCTTCGAATCGTTGTCGCGTGCCGCCAACGCGCATGCGCACGGCGATGGCGTCGATACCGAGTTCGGCTCGAAAGCATGCCTGCAAGCGGATCTCTTTTCGGCCGAGAAGTTTTCCGTCACACGACTCCGCATCGAAATGGGCGAGGTCGGTACCCGCCACAAGGGTGTACTCCCACGTATCATCAACGCGGCGGCCGCCGCCCGGCAGCACGTAGTTGGTGCGCGCAGCGAAGTACTGCCACGTTTCACCGCGCGATGCTGCATCGCGGATCCGCAGGCGGATCTGATCGCCGCAAGACACCGTCCATGTTGCACGGGCGAGTTCACGAAGGGTGCGACATGTTGTTTCGCCCATTGGTTTCCAGACCGTCGTGTTGCCGACGGTCTTCCCTAGGTCGGCCGAGACACGAACGTCGGCATGGGGGTGTTTGTCGTAGATCAGATCATCCGAGCCGTCGCTCTCCAGCAGGGCCAACTCCACGCGCAATTGCAACGGGATGCGCCGCACAAAGAACGTCACGACATGCTCGGGATCAAGCAGCTGCGCATCGACGCAGGCGTCGCGTTGTGGCTTGTCGAACATCGTCCGACCATTGATGGACATGTAGCCAAGCACCTCCCAGCAGTCTCGCGCCGTAATGCAGAGCTGTCTGGTAACGGCATCCAGTTCCTCGTACTCTCGCGCCGTTGTCCACGTGGCGCTCTGTTCCACGTCGAATCCTTCCTCGGGCGCCATATCCTGCAGCCGACCGCGCAGCCGATATCGTTCCGACCCTGTTGGCACAACGAACCGTGGGATTACGGGCTTGGACGTCATGCCCAGGCCTGGAAGAGGATTCATGGCAGACATGGATATCGTGGCGGCGGCAGCCTTGCTGCCGTTGATGGCAAGACCCTGAGCCGACCATGAACCGAAGGTGTATCCGGCGGCCGCTACGGCCTGCATTGTGACCGCTGGTGTGGCGGCCGTCAGATAGAGCGTGTCATCGTCATCGTAGACATCCAGCAGTGCACCGTCGTCGTCATAGACTTCGATCACACCATTGTCGATCTCGAGTGGCACCTTGAGTGTGTCAACGCGTTCGACGATGGCGTCAATGGTGATCTCGCGGTCCAGGATCGCACAGTCGGCCTTCCAGCGCGCAACGGGGTCCGTACTGCCATTGATGGTCGGCACATCGGCACTCTCCCAGCGCACAAACCTCCACGTTGGCGTTGGCCATGGTGGACATTGCACGTCGTAGGTGCCACCCACGACGGCGACGGTGCTGTTCGCCGACACCGTGCGTTCGACCGTGAGATCAACATCACGTCCATGTATCTCCCTGGGCTTGACGCGCACGCGGCCGGCGCCGCGAACGGGTACATCGAACCGTTTGTTGTCGAGCTCCTCGCCTGTTGCTCTGCCCATGCGCGCCTCGACGCGCAGCGTGGCTGCTGCCGGCCAGTGTCCTTTCGGCGTAAGCGTTACTCGCTGCCCCTTCTCATCCACGGACATGGTATGTGGCACGTCTGCCCCATTCGATGTGATGGAGACGTATGCCGAAGGGGGTGAGGGCAATGTTGATAAGGGGGCGGTGAACGACATGGTGATGATGTCGGTACACCGCAGAGCGTCGACACCTTCGAGCGAGGTTCGGTGCAAGCGTGGCACGTCGTACCTGGTGGTGAATGCAAACTCGAGCGGGGGCACATGGGTGCCTCCATCAACCGTCAGCCGCTGAAGAATGGCAACGTACTGTGTACCGGGTGCCAGTGTTCCGGCTGTCATCCGCAGCATGCGCGGGTCGATCTGTGCATATCGCACACGGACGGCATGCTTCGGCCAGGCTGCCCGCGGGTATCGGGCGGCATCATCCGCACGAAGCAGCAGCAGCGTGGGCTCGTCGCTGCGCCATCCGTTGACCTCGCTGTTGGGCCAGCGGGTTGTGACGCTTGCTTGGTCGATAGGTGCCGGGGCCAGCACGATGATATCGGGCTTGATGGTCACATCGACCGCTCCGGCCTGTGGTGCCAAGAGCAAAACTTGTTGTTGGGCCGATAGGGTACCGACGCAACATAGGAGCACTGCAAGCAGTGCTCGCGCACGTGGTGCGAAATGCATGGAAACCTCGCTGTAATGAAGGGTAGGAAAGCGCCGGACGACGGTCCGGCTGTTACCGCTTCATGCAGCGAGAGGCGTGGAGTGTGACGGTGTCGGGCGATCGTGGCCCGAAGAATATTTCACAACGTTGACGATGGGGTTATCGGGCTTCGATGCGATAGACGTGAGGCCAGTTTTTACCGGTCACGTAGATGGCCTTCGACGTTGAATCGTAGGCGATGCCATTCATCACATCGGTGGCATCTGTCATGGCAGACTGCGGAAGGATGCCGGTACAGTCGATGACGCCAATGACATGCCCCGTTGTGGGGTCGATGCGAACGATATCATTGGTACGCCAGATGTTGGCCCAGATCTGGCCTTCGATCCATTCAAGTTCGTTCAGGTAGGGCAGAGGACGTCCGTCGAGTGTGACGTTGACCGTTCGTACAACCCTGTTCGTTGTGGGGTCGATGACTACGAGCATGTTCGTGCCGTTGCTCATGATCAGGTTGGTGCCGTCGTTGGTAAGACCCCAACCTTCGCCTTGGTACGTAAAGACCGAGAGCTGCTTCAGTGTGTTCACGTCGAACACAAACCCTGTCTGCGTCAGCCACGTCAGCATGTATGCCTTACCACCAAGCACCGTCATCCCTTCGCCGAAATACCGTTCCTCGAGACGTTCCATACGGCGCACCTTGCCGGTGGCGATGGCAACGTGGCGGATGGTGGACTGACCGTTCTGTCCGGTGCTCTCGATGAACAAGCCGTTGTGAACCACAAGGCCCTGCGTGAACGCGCCAACGTCGTGGGGCAATGTCTCAAGAACGCGATAGCTCTCGCGAACAGCCATTACCGGTGGGGTGGCCGCGGGTCGTGGTGTTTCGTCGACCGGTGCCGGACGCTCCGTCGAGCAGCCGACAGCAAGGACGATCATCAAGGCGAGACAGGAGGTCAAACGTGCCATGCGCGCAAACTACGTCAGGTGCGTAGATTCGCCACTTCCAGATCATGCGAATTCGACTCCCCCTAGTTCTTCGTCTGCCACACATTGTTGCTGCCACTGCAGTGATGATGCTGCATGCGTGCGCCGATCCGAATGCCGAGGCCGTCCGCCAACAGGAGGCCATCGATAGCGTTGCTGCGGCGAAAGCACAGCTGGAGCACATGCGGCGCGTTGATTCGATCACCAACCGCTTTCCGCGCATCGACTACGTGCGCACGGTCATCAGGGATGTTGCGATGCGCGACAGCATCCGTGCTACGTTTGGGGCTGCGGACTCAACGTGGACGGCATACCGGGCATTCACGGCGGTCAATCGAAAAGACATTCAGTTCTTCCGTGTTGGTGACACGATCATGCTGCCATCGACACTCGAAAAAGATCTTCGTGCGTACAGCGTGTTCCCGCAGTGGTACGAAGGTGGCCGTGACGTCGAGAAGATCATCTTCATCTCGAACAAGTGGCAGTCGTATGCCTGTTACAGCTACGGCGAGCTTGTCCGGTTTGCCGCCGCCAATACGGGTGAGGAGGGCAAGCCAACGTTTCCCGGACGCTATGCCGTGAATTGGAAGTCGCGATTCCGGATCTCGTCGTTGGACAGCACATGGAAGCTACCGTTCACCGTGAACTTTCATCAGTATGCGGGTTCGGCCTTCCATCAATTTGAAATGCCCGGGCGGCCTGTCTCGCACTCCTGTGTTCGGCAGTTCCTGAGTGATGCCGAGTGGTTGTTCAAATGGGTTCGTCAGGGAAAGCGCGACACCAACGGCAGGCCGATCAAGTTCACTGGCACGCCTGTGATCATTCTGGACATGTTCGATTACGGTCGCCGTCGAGGCGGGCCGTGGTGGGACGTCACCTCGAACAAGGATGTGTTGATCGCCCTGCCCAACAAACCACTCGACGTCGAAGAAGCACTCATTCCCATCTCACAGATACCCAAGGAAGTGCGGGGGGCATTGCCAAACGCGTCGCGGTATCGCCAGGCTGAAGCCATTCTGCGGGAGCGCGGTGTGATCCGCGACTCTGCGCGGCTCAAAGAAAGCGTGGACTGGAACAAGGTGCGTGCCGAGCGACGTCGGAAGAAAGCGGCCGAAGCTGCACGGAAGGCTGCACAGCAAGATTCCGTGGGCGGGTGAGCCCGAGTTACTCCTTGGCACCCTCGTCGTAGAACGAGATCGGATCAACTCCGTCGGGAAAGTACTGCTGCTGTACCCGACCACCCTCGAAGTCATGCGGATACTTATACCCTTCGCCGTAACCCTCGGCCGATAGCAGTCCCGTTGCCGCATTGCGCAGGTGTAACGGCACCGTCAGATCGATCCCGCTGCGAACGGCCTGAAGAGCTGCGTCGATGGCCTTGTAGCTCGCGTTACTCTTGGGCGCTTTGGCAAGATAGACCACGCCCTGAGCCAGTGGTATGCGACCCTCGGGCATGCCGATACGTTCAACCGCTTGAAAGACGCTCAATGTCAGCGGTAATGCATGGGGGTCGGCGTTGCCGATATCTTCGCTGGCCAGGATGATCATACGTCGCGCGATGAACAAGGGGTCTTCGCCGGCTTCGATCATCGCTGCCAGCCAGAGCAGAGCCGCGTTGACGTCGCTGCCGCGCACCGATTTGATAAAAGCGCTTACGATGTCGTAGTGCTGTTCGCCGGATTTGTCGTAGCGTACGATGCGACGTTGTACGACCTGCTGCAGCAGTTCCCGGGTGATGAGGCGATGGTTTGACGCATCCGGCAGGGCCAGGTATGCCGCCGTCTCGATGGCGTTCAACGCTGCGCGAGCATCGCCCCCCGACACGGTGATCAGGGCCTGCCAATCCTGGACCGATACGTGCAACTCGCGGAGTTGTGGGTCGGATTCGAGGGCGTTGCGCACGATACTGATAAGCTCGTCCGTGCTCAAGGCATGCAGTCGATACACATGACATCTGCTTAGCAGGGCAGCATTGACCTCGAACGACGGATTCTCTGTCGTGGCCCCGATCAGTGTGATCGTACCCTGCTCAACGGCATGGAGGAGAGCATCCTGCTGCGCCTTCGTGAAGCGATGGATCTCGTCGATGAACACGATCATGCGCACGCCGGTACGGGCCTTCCGTTGGGCGCGGCCAAGGATCTCGCGCAGGTCTTTCACACCGTGTTCGACGGCTGAGAGGCGTTCCATTGGTGCATCAAATGTTGCCGCCAGGGCGTTGGCCAGCGTGGTCTTGCCTGTGCCTGGCGGACCCCACAGGATGATGCTTGGAAGCACGCCTCGTTCTACGAACGCACGAAGAGGACCGCCGGGCCCAAGCAGATGAAGCTGTCCAACGACGTCGTTGATAGAGTGAGGACGAGAACGCTCGGCCAGCGGACGGATCCTGGCCTGGTGTGCTTCGTCGATGTCGTCGAACAATCCTGACATAGAACTTCGTTGATCGTGGAGTCCGACCAACCTACGCAATCACGCGCTGTTGCGGTGTGTCACGTTGCGTCGACGCGTAGCACGTCGCCGATGCCCTGTGTTGCAAGCTGCGTTGTCGAACTCTTCATTGCGCGGCGCAGCCGCATGATGGGTTCGAGCCGTGGCTCCGGACTCATGTTGAACGTGGCATGATGGACCGGCACAACGTGTCTTGCTCGCATCATTTCGGCCATGGCCAGGGATTCTTCCGGTGTGCAGTGATCCTCGTGATAACCTTGGTACGCGCCGATTGGCATGATGGCAACATCGACATCACCTTTGATGTCGCGGAACGATGTGGTGTACGCCGTGTCTCCGCCAAAGACGATACGGATACCATTCCGTTCAAGGATGTAGCCATTATAGCTTCGGCCCGTTCGGCGGTAACCGTCGGATCTGCAGGGTTCTCCGGGCAAGCGGTTTCCGTTATGCTTCACCTGCAGGGCCTGCACCGAGCATCCGTGGATTGTCGCCGTATCGGTCCAGTCCATCTCGTTCAGGTTACGCCACGGCATATCGTTGATCACGTCGGAAGTATTCGTCGCGGTTATAACATCGACCTGGTTGCGAAAGCGCTCCGCGATGGCCGACAGCGTTCGCAAATCCATGTGGTCTATGTGGGCATGTGACAGCAACACGATGTCTGGCCTGGGTATCTGCTCCAATGTAAGCGCCGGACGGATGTAGCGACGAGGACCCACTGTTACGCCAAGAATGCGGAACCCGAAGTTGTCGAACAGCACCGGGTCGGTCAATATCCACGTTCCAAACAGGTTTATCAACACTGTGGAATGACCAATCCAGCAAACCCACGCCCCTTGATCATGCACCTGATCAAGGTCGGGTTGTATAGGATGGATGAGTGCAGGTGCTGATTGCGCACGAAGGGCCGGACGGACAGCCAAGCCTGCCCCAGCTAGAACTGCGGTACGCACCAGTGTGCGTCGTGACAACATGATTCCCCCAAGAATGTGTGAAAAGATCCGCTGCGAATCTTCGTGTTTACATCCTTGGAAACCCGTCAAGATGTGGTAATCATGACATCATAACGTCTCCGTCATTCCTAGTTACACTGCCGTATCTTTACGGAGCGATGCAACGTTTTTCGGAGTCAAACGTACCTCTTGCCCGTTCCAACGTTCACACCACCCAGGATCGTCCATGCGCAACAACCTGTTCCTCGGTCTCTTGTTCATCGTCATCGGAACAACCACACTCTTTGGTCAGGGTGCAGCAGAAGAGCCACGCACCGGGGGCGAGGACCAGACTGCTCCGCCGGCACGGTCGGAGGAAGCGCTCATCGCCAGGATCAAACAGAACAAGCTGAACTGGTTTGTTGGCGCCGACTTTCTTGTTGGCAATCCGCAGAGTGACCTTCGAAGGGCTTTCGACTCGATCGGTGCGGAAGGTTCCGGCCTTGGATTCAACCTCATGGCCGGATATTACTTCGATCCTCTTCCCGTAGCCGTTACCGTCGACTTGGGCATGGCCTTTCAAGCTGGCGACAATCAGCGAAGAACCTTTCAGTCTGGATTGTTTCGCGACACCATAGACATTCATTCGTCGACAACCATGATCCCCGTTAATATTGCCGTGCGATTCATGCCAAACATCGGAACGTGGGTGTTCCCATATATCGAGGGTGTGGCCGGTTTTACATCGTATTCATCGGATTTCAGCGTCACGCAACGCCGCTTCGAAGAGGTTCGGTCACAATCGGACGACCGTAACGACGTCGGCTGGACCTATGGCGTCGGCGCCGGCGTGAGCGTGAAGACAGCGGATTTTGTCAATCTGCCCAATGCGTTGCAGCGGATGCTGGTCGACATACGACTGCGATACCTCTATGGTTCGTCTGTCGAAGTCTCGAACGTTGAACCGAAGATCAACGAAACGGATCCGATGAATTCGACGTACGTCTTCCGATCGGCGACGGTGTCGAACTCTGACAACGTCTTCTTCTCCTTGGGACTTACGATTCAGTTTTGACCTTCCACCACCTTTACAGGAACATCATGTCAGCACGCACTTCAACAGCAGCACTGCTTGTGCTGATCACCGTAGTCTCGCTTGGATGTCGCTCGGCGCAAGACAATGTGCGCGACCTTCGGTCGACGCAAGAGCGTGAACTCACCGCAGGTATCGTGCAAAAGGAGATTCGCAAAGGGATGTCCGGCGCTGAAGTTGCCGAGGCTCTGGGATCGCCGAACATTGTAACGCGCGACGAGAAGGAACGTACGACTTGGGTCTATGACAAGATCGCGACCGAAGTCTCCTATTCGCAAAGTCAGAACGCGATGTTTCTTATCCTTGGTGGCTTCAGCAATCAGAGCGGCGCCGTCAGCCAGACACAGCGCACGCTGACTGTAGTGATCAAGTTCGACGCCAACGATAAGGTCGAGACATTCTCATATCACCAAAGCAAGTTCTGAGATCGCTCATGCGAAACCTACTCATGGCAAGCATAGCTCTGACCTTCGTTGGTTGCACGTTCGTCAGCAGGCCCCCCGTTACGCGACCGCAGCCGACACAACTGCAAACTCGAGAGTTTCAAACTCGAGAGTATGACACGAACGACGTCAAGCTTGTGTTGAAGGCCGTCCTGAACGTTCTTCAGGACGATGGATTCGTCGTCAAGAATGCCGTACCCGATCTTGGCCTGTTAACGGCGGCAAAAGAGGTCAACCTGTCTGGTGCACAGCAGCAAACAACAGCCAATCGCAGCGACGATTACTGGATGGAAGTGATCATGCTGGCCCTGGGGGGCAACTCCAATCGCAATCGGGCCACCACTCCTCGGGACCGCGACCGTGAACGTGAGATTCGGACAGCTGCGTTCAAGAGCGTGGAGGTTAGCGTCAACGTATCTGAACTTGGAAAACGCTGCAAGGTACGAGCGAACTTCCAGGCAAAGATCCTGGACAACAAGGGCGACCCGATGAGCGTACAAGCCGTCAATGATCCAAAGTTCTACCAAGATTTCTTCGTCAAGGTCGACAAAGGTATTTTCCTGCAAAAGCAAGGATTCTGATCGATGCAAACGATGCTTCTCGCCTACGCGATGCTGGTCGGCCTGTTCCTTGGAGCAGGCCTTGACGTTTCAAGCCAAGGCATTCTTGATAGGCTACGTTCCGGTGATCGTGAGTCGGTGATAAAGCTTCTGAATAAGAAGAAGGCCACCGTTGATGTAAATGAGCGCGACGCCGAAGGGCTGACGCCGCTCATGATGGCGGCCGTCACCAACGATTCCGTGTTGGCCGAGTTGCTGCTACGTCGCGGGGCTGATCCTAACCTTCAGAACAATGTTGGCATGACTGCGCTGATGGCGGCCGCATTCAATACCAGCGAGCGTGTGATTCCTATGTTGTTGGCCGGTGGCGCGAAGCCAAACGTGCAGGACTCCAAAGGTCGAACAGCGTTGATCGTTGCGGCCAAGCAAGGTGTCAACAATCCGATCACCATGCTGCTCGAAGCCAAGGCAAACACGGAACTGAAAGACGAAAAGGGCAACTCCGCACTGATGATCGCCTGCGGCGAACGACACTTGAACGTGATGACCGAACTCCTTGATAATGGCGCCGACCCCAACACACGCGACCTGCAGGGACGCACACCACTCATGTTGTTGTCACTGCTCGGCGAAGACGAAATGGTACGTCTGCTGCTGCGCCATAAACCAGACATCACTGCGGTTGACCTGAACATGAAGACAGCACTGGCATACGCTAAAGAGTATAAGCGCAAACTGGTCATCCAGGTTCTTGAGAAGGCTGGCGCAACGTTCTGACAGCGCGTTGGCATTGTTGTCGTGGGGGTATCCTCTTTGCCAACGCCGAGCGACGTGCATGTCGTTGGGGTTGCGCTTGATCCATCGAACAACATTGGTGATCCAACACCATCCATATCTCACGTCAACTCCTCGACCGGTGAAAGAAGGGTGCAAAGGAAAAAAGCCGTAGTGCTTGTAACTTTTGTAACGATTCCTGTTTTTTGCGTTTCCTGAAGTACACTGTTCGCTGCTGTTTAGCGTTTCGCTGTGATAGCTGCACGCTAGCCGCGAACGTTGTATTTTTACTGACTACGGATTCTCACCACGGTCCGTAATCTTAGAACAACCTTTTTTTTGGTGTATGTATGTTGCAGTCTACAACAAAACTTACGCGTATCGGTGTTTTTTACGATGGGAACTTCTTCCTTCACGTAAACAACTATTACGCGTTCAATCATGCCCGTCAAAGCCGGATAAGCATTCGGGGCCTGCATGATTTCATTCGGACCATGGTGGCAGAACACGAAGGGTCCGAGTTCCAGTACTGTCAGATCGTCGATGCGCACTTCTTCCGAGGCCGCATTCCGGCCATCGAAGCACAGTCTCGCGGCAATCTTCTGTACTACGAGCGGGTGTTCGACGACATCCTGATGTGGGAGGGTGTGGATACGCACTATCTGCCCGTTCGAAGCGCCGGTGGACGTCGTGAAGAGAAAGGCATCGACGTGTGGATGGCTCTTGAAGCGTACGAGTTGACGACGCTGAAGCACTTCGACGTGGTTGTTCTGATCACCTCTGACGGAGACTACGTGCCGTTGCTCCGCAAGCTCAACACGCTGGGAACGCGTGTGATGGTGCTTTCGTGGGACTTCGAGTTCGAGGATCAGGAGGGACGCCATATCGTAACGCGGACGTCGCAAGAGCTTCTCGAAGAAGTGACCTATCCGGTTGCGATGCACGAGATCATCGAGAACCGCACACGCAAGAACGAGCCGTTGATCCTGAACCTGTTCGTGGCCACAGATGGCCGGAAACAGAAGTCGCAGCAGGAGTTTTCGTTAGATCGCCAGGATCGATATCGCTCGGAACCCGCCGACCGTGTGCCGGAAGTTGAGTCCAGCGACAACATCCCGCAAGAAGGCGAGGTCATGGCGCTGAAGACCACGTATGGCTTCATCAAGTTTTCGCCAAACAACCTGTTCTTCCACGAGAAGGACCTGATCGACACGAGCTTTGAAGATCTGCGTGAAGGCGATACCGTCGAATTCACCCTTGGATACAACAAAGAGGGTGACCATATCGCCAAGAACGTACGATTGATCCTCGAAAGCTGATGTTGGAGATGTTAAGGTCGAAACTCCCGAACGAGGGAACGACGATCTTCAGCGTGATGACGGCGCTCGCTCTGGAGCACGACGCCATCAATCTGGCTCAAGGATTCCCCGACTATGCTGCCGCACCCGATCTCATCGATCTGGTGCGGCACGCAATGGTCAGCGGACATAATCAGTATGCTCCTATGGCGGGCCTTCCGGCCCTGCGACGTGCCATCGCACAGAAATACGCCGTCGCACATGATATCCGGCTCGACGCCGATACCGAGATAACGATCTCTCCCGGCGCCACCGCAGCCCTGTACACAGCGATCGCCGCCGTGGTGCAGCCTGGCGACGAAGTGATCATCTTCGACCCCGCCTATGACAGTTACGCCCCGGCCATTACGGTCAATGGGGGCATCGTTCGCCGCGCACTCCTACGGGCGCCGGAGTATCAACCGGATTGGGACGAGGTGCGATCACTCGTTTCGGACCGAACAACCATGATCATCGTGAACACGCCACACAATCCAACAGGTACGATGTGGGGCGATGACGACCTTGATGCCCTCGCACAGATCGTCGGCGATGGTCCGATCGTTGTGCTGAGCGACGAAGTGTATGAACTGATCACGTTCGACGGAAGGCGACATCGCTCGGTGCTGGACGTGCCGGCCCTGCGAGACCGCTCCTTCGTGGTAACATCCTTCGGTAAGACATTCCACACCACGGGTTGGAAGATCGGCTGCTGCGTTGCCTCGCCGCTTCTCACACAGGAGTTCCGAAAAGTACATCAGTTCCTGTCGTTCAGCGTGCACACGCCCAGCCAGGTCGCGTTGGCAACATACATGTCAGACCCGGCTGTGTACCTTGGTCTGTCGACATTCTTTACAGCCAAACGGGACCGCTTCAGGGCTGCCCTTGAAGGCACACCGTGGACCGTTCGTCCGTGTGAAGGGACGTACTTTCAGCTGTTGGGATACGAGGCGATCTCGGACGAAGACGACGTTGCCTTTGCCCGACGTCTGACGATCGATCACGGCGTAGCAGCGATTCCGATCTCGCCGTTCATCGGTGGTTCGAGGGGTAGCACCGACCGCGTGGTGCGATTCTGCTTTGCCAAGGAAGATGCCACGCTTGACGCCGCGGCAGAACGACTCTCTGGCGTCTGACCGAAGCGGGCGCTACTCGGGCACGACATCAACGCGCACACTGTTCTCGGAAACCACATAGGTCCGCAGCAGCGTATCGACCGACTCTGTAGTGACAGACCTGTACCGATCGACCAAGGTGTTGACGTAGGCCGGATCATCCTTGAAGATGGTGTGCCAGGCGACGGCGTCGGCAACGCCGCTGTTCTTCTGCAATTCCATCGCTGTTGATGTGGCGAGTTTATTCGCGGCAGCCATCGTCGATGCTTCCGTGGGACTGCATTCAACTGCCGTGGTAAGCATGCTTGCAGCGAGTGCGGCAGGTTCGATCACAGGTGTTGTTGCAAAGGCGTACAACGTCAGCAACGTCGCATGATCGCGACGGTCGAGGTATGCACCAACGGACGAGGCGATACGCTGGTCGACAACCATCGAACGATAGAGCGCACTCGTTCGGCCCGAGCCCAGCAACGTTGCCAGCACTTCGCCGGCCTGCGGAGCCATGAGGCGATCACCGGGGATGTGAAAGCTGATAAAGACAGCGGGAATGGTCACGGCATCTGTCTGCACCACATGTCCGCCCCGAAGCTTCCACGATTCGTCGAATCCGTTCCTGGCTACCTCTTCGCGGCGCGACGAAATACCTCCGAAGTGTCGTTCGGCATACAGATATGCCTGTTCCGGCGTTATGTCGCCCGCAACACACAAGACCGCATTCTTTGGTGCATAGTAGCGATCAAAGAAGTCTCGGGCATCGTCCATCGAAACAGATGCAACGTGTTCGGTCGACCCGTAGATCTCCCACGAGTACGAGCTGCGTACATCAAAGGCTGCTGCCTGCTGGGCAAAGCGCCAGCGACCGTACGGGGTGTTGTTCACATTCTGGTTGATCTCTTCGATGACCACGCTGCGCTGCGTTTCCAGGGCATGATCGGTGATCATGAAGCCCTTCATGCGCTCGGCCTCGAGCCAGAACCCTAGCTCGGCCTGATGGGCAGGAAGGTTGATGTAGTAGTTGGTGTAGTCGTAGGTCGTATAGGCGTTGTTGGATCCTCCGGCCTTGGTGCACAGCGTGTCGTACTGCTTGTCTACTCCGGTGGTGGTATTGTCGAACATCAGGTGTTCGAACAGATGTGCCAAGCCGGTACGATGCGCCCGCTCGTCGAACGAGCCGACGTGATACATCACGTCTACCGTGACGTTGGGCGATCCGTGGTCCGGGCATACAACAACCCGAAGACCATTCGAAAGTGTGGTGCGATGAGATTCGACGTGTGCCATATCCAAAGATACGCCTTGCCCCTTCCGTATTTTGCAGGGATGACAACACAGGATGCGATCGAAGAATTCGCCATCACCGGCGAGTACATTGAACTTTGCAACGTACTGAAGGTGATGGGATGGGTCAGTACAGGCGGCATGGCCAAACAGCTTGTTGCGGATGGTATGGTTACCGTGAATGGAGCCACCGAGCTACGGAAACGGTACAAGACTCGACCAGGAGATGTGGTGGCGTTTGAAGACCACGTCGTACGCATCGTTGGGGGATCGGTGTAATGTTCCATTACTGAACGAAAGAATGCTCCATGGACCTGAAGCTGCTGCGTGAACTGATTGCGATCGATTCGCCGACAGGATATACCGACAACGCCGCCACGTTCATTGCCGACACACTGGCATCAATGGGATATGCACCCTCTCGTACACGAAAGGGGGCAGTGCGGGTTGCGCTGGGTGCAACGCCGAAGCTCGCCATCGCTGCACATACGGATACACTCGGAGCGATCGTAGCCGGCATCAACGGCAACGGTACGTTACGATTTTCCTTGCTGGGCGGACCGCTGCTGCCAAGCTTCGAGAGTGCATACGTGCGCATCCACACGTTGGACGGTCGCGTGTACACTGGCACGTTGCTGCTGAACAACCCATCGACACACGCCAATAACAAAGCAGGCACCGCCGAGCGCACCGTCGATACGATGCACATCCGCATCGATGAATCTGTTTCCAGCGCGGGGGATGTGAAGAATCTGGGGATTCGGATCGGTGACATCATCGCCGTCGATCCGCGGTATCAGGAACTGCAAAGCGGATTTGTGAAGAGTCACTTCCTGGATAACAAGGCGGGGTGCTTTGTGCTGTTCGAGATTGCACGGCTGTGCCGGGAACGAGGTATGACGCCACCTGTTGAGCTGTTTTTCTCGACCTACGAAGAGGTTGGTCACGGCGGCGCTGCCGGCTGGTCGCCAACCGTCGAAGACTTGCTCATCATCGACATGGGTGTGGTCGGCGATCCTTGTTCCGGAAGCGAGCGCGTATGCTCGGTCTGCGCCAAAGATTCGGGAGGTCCGTATGACTATGCCTTCCGGCAAGAACTCGTGCGAATAGCCGAGCGCGATGGTATCCCTCACGCTATCGACGTCTATCCGTTCTACAGTTCCGACGGCACGGCTGCGTGGCGCGCTGGCGTGGATGCTCGAGTTGCGCTGATCGGTCCGGGTGTGCATGCATCGCATGGCATGGAGCGTACGCACGTCGAGGGTATCAAGGCCACCGTCGACCTTTCGATGGCTTGGATCGAAGGATTGCACTGATCGGTGCAGCCGGAAGGGTAATCACCACTTTCGGAAGATGACAACAACGGCGGCTACGATCAACAGGAAGCCGACGATGTGATTCCACCGTACGGCTTCGCGTAGATATACGGCCGAGAACGCTATGAAGACCGTCAACGTGATTACTTCCTGTATGGTCTTGAGCTCGAACGCCGAGAACGTTCCGTAGCCAATGCGGTTGGCAGGAACCTGCAGGATATACTCTGGCAAGGCAATAAACCAGGATATGAGTATGACCTTCCAGAGCGAAGTGTCGCGGAACTTGAGGTGTCCGTACCAAGCGAACGTCATAAACAAGTTCGACAGCAGAAGCAAGACGATGGTCTTCACACCGTTGTTCGTTGATGGTGTAAGGTTCGTTTTTTTATGGGGTTAGTCGGTTTTCCGCCTATCTGTCCACACAGTTGGTCGAACGATTGGTACAACTCGTCAAAAGGTTGGGTCTGTCCACAGCCACGATATCCACCAACGGGAAGTTTTACCGACGCTGTGTGTTGATCGGTCGCAGGCCAACCATTCTTCAACATTTCCACTGTGGGTTGTGCATTCCTCGAATCTTCAACGACCGAAACGACTTAAGAAAACGAGAGGTGGTGGATTGTTGAGTTATCCACGCAATCCACACGACTACAACTCTTCCAGAGATACATACTTTCAAAAAAAGAGAAGAGAAGAATATGTGGATGTCAATGTGGAGAGTGAGTTGGCGATTGCTGAACGATTGTCGAGATTGCGATCGTTGAAGATCGACAATCGATCCATCGTCGTCTCCCCGAGTTATCCTATCGTATCGAATCCCGTGTATCGACGCAGACACTCAGGTATGATGATCCGTCCGTCTTCCGTCTGATGTTGCTCAAGCAACGCCACCATGATCCGCGATGTGGCAAGGCCCGAACCGTTGAGCGTGTGCACGAACTCCGGCTTACTCGAGGGAGTGTCCTTGAATCGGATGTTCGCACGTCGGGCTTGGAATGACTCGAAGTTTGTGCACGAAGACACCTCCAACCAACGTTGTTCCGCGGGTGACCATACTTCCAGGTCATACGTTTTTGCGCCGCCAAAGGTCATGTCTCCCGTACACAGCAGCAGTACTCTGTACGTCAGGCCCAGCGCGCGCAACAGGTATTCAACGTTGCCTACCATTGACTCGAGTTCGTCGTATGATGTTTCGGGACGCACGAACTTGACCATTTCGACCTTGTTGAACTGGTGGACCCGAAGGAAGCCACGGGTGTCCTTACCATAACTTCCTGCCTCGCGACGAAAGCATGCGGAATATCCCGCGAACTTGATCGGGAGGTTCTCGCCTGAGAGCATGTCATCGCGATGGTAGTTCGTGATCGTGACCTCTGCTGTTGGGATCAGATACAATTCGTCTCGTTCGGCATAGTACATGTCGTCGTGACTCTTCGGCAATTGTCCGGTGCCACGCAGCGAATCTTTGTTTGCCACAAATGGGGTCATGATCTCCTGATACCCATGAACCTCCGTGTCGGTGTCTACGAAGTAATTGATCAGCGCACGCTCCAGACGTGCTCCCTTTCCGACATAGAATCCGAAGCCTCCGCCACTGACCTTTGCCCCGCGCTCGAAATCAAGGATGCCAAGGTTCTTCGATATCTCGATATGGTCCTTCCGCCAGGTCCGCTCATCGCATGTGCCTTCTCGGCGGACTTCGACGTTATCATCTGCCGACCTTCCAACAGGAACGGAGGGATGGGCGATGTTGGGAATCATGAGCATGATCGATTCGATCTTCTCTTCGATGCCCCGTAGCTCGTCATCCAGCTCTTTGATGCGGTCGGATTCAGCCTTCATCTCGGCGATCTTTTCCGCTGCATCAAGCCCCTGCTTCTTCATCACTGCGATCTCTTGCGAGACGGTGTTGCGAAGGCTCTTGAGCGACTCGACATCTTGAATGATGGACCGACGACGACCATCGAGTTCTAACAAACCGTCGATATCGGAACCATCGAGCTTGTTCTTACAGTTGGTCTTTACGACATCCGGCTGTTCACGGATGAATTTGATGTCAAGCATGGTACTTCAAGGGGCGTTGATGAGCTGTTGATCAACGCAAAGTTACGGCTATCGGTCAAGCCGCGCTTTAGCGACCTTTACGAATGGATACCACGACGAGAGGACGCTCCATACCAGTCCGTGCAGTCCGTTCATCCACTGGCCATGCAGCAGGTAGAACTTCAGGAAATACACGGGCCAAGCGAGCAAGGTGCCCACAACCGAGCGGCGACGATTGTTCGCTCGCATCTCAACAGCAGCGAGCGAGGTATATCTGTTGAACTTTTCCAGTACCTGATTTATCGTGTCGTAGCTGTAATGCTCCATCTCTCCGTCCAGGACGGCTGGCACACCGCGAATCTCGAACCCCTCATGGACCAGGGCATCGGAGAAGCGGGCGGTGCCCCGACGGACGAGCCGCACGATGGTGTCGACACTCCCTCTGCCATGACCCAATCGTTTCCCAAGAAAGAAGAACCTGCGCCGAACCTGGTAGGCGTCTGCCGTTGGATGTTCCACGGCGTGCCTGATCGATCGAGCGAGTTCTTCCGATACAACCTCGTCCGCATCGATCGAAAACACCCAGGTGCATCCCGCAAGGTCCAACGCTGCGTTTTTCTGCGCGCCGAAACCGGTGAATGGACGTGAAACGACGCGTGCGCCATGCCCCTTACATCGCTCTACGGTATCATCTGTACTTTCGGAGTCGACAACAACGATCTCGTCTGCCCACGCAACCGACTGCAGACATCGGTCGATGTTGGCGGACTCATTACGGGTGATGATGACGACGCTGATGCTGGCCGGATCCATGCCTGCAAACATACTAGGCTCGCCAACCCATAGCGTACGACCGTTACATTTTAGCCCGTTTTGAGTTGATGTGTCCATCCTACCACCATACCACTCTCCAGTACCGTGAAAACCATGATCCCGTTGATCATCGTAGCCATCGTAGCAGCACATGCGCTACACGGGCAACCCCAAGACCTGGTACCTGTCGCAGTCAAGGTGAATACCACCCCATCTCCCGGCGGATACTACCTTGCACCAAATTGCAGACTGACCAGCCCACCGTACGCGCCCTACTTCATGGTGCTCGGGAATGATGGTGTACCGGTGCAATGGAAGAAGCTTGAGGAATATCCGTTTGATTCGAGGGTGCTGCCTGACGGACGTCTTGGGTATAGTGTGTTCCAGACAGCCGGAACCGGGCCCAGGATATCAACCACACTTCATCGTCTCGACTCCAACCTTGCACATGTCGACACGCTCGTTGGCGGAAACGGATATCCCGTTGCCATGCACAACTTCGATGTGCTTCCCAACGGCAATCGTCTGATCATCTGTCAGGAGAATATTCGGATGGATATGTCGACCATCGTTGATGGTGGACACCCGGCTGCAGATGTCCAGCAAATGCTTGTTCAGGAGGTGACACCGCAAGGCCAGGTGATGTTTCAATTCCGAACGTTGGATCGTTTGCCAATAACTGCATCGTATGAAGACCTGAAGGCGGCATCCATACGGCCGTTCCACCTGAATGCTGTGGCCGAGGATGACGACGGGAATTTCTTGATGAGTATCCGACACAGCTCGATGATCATCAAAGTAAACCGCAAGACCGGAGAGGTGATGTGGATCCTAGGAGGTAAACTCAACCAATTTAAATTCATCAACGAACACGAGGAAAACGCTCCCACGTACTTCTCGTATCAGCACGACGTCAGACGTTTGCCTAATGGCAACGTCACCTTGTTTGATAATGGTACGCAGCGAAGCCCTCAATATTCACGCGGCGTCGAGTACAAGATCGATGAAGTGAACAAGACGTGCGAACTCGTTTGGGAATACCGTCACAATCCCGATATCTATGCAAGTCTGCAAGGGTCAATGCAGACCTTGCCGGACGGACATAGGGTGATAGCTTGGGGCTCCGGCACGTCTTCCGGCATCGCCTCGTTCACCGAAGTTGATGCAGCTAAGAATGTTGTGTTCGAGGCATTCCTGCACAAAGACATGTTTCCATACTCCGTGACGAAGCACGCCGTACCATCGGGAAGATTTGCAGAGAAGGTTTTCATCGACGAGATCCTTCAGGGCAACACCTACGAGTACAACAAGGATGATGGTGACTCGATCGGCATGACCGTGGAGTATACCAGCCTTGTATCATTCTTCTATAACTACACCGAAGCTAAACTCTACAACTACGCTCCGCGCGATCCCGTCTTCAACGGAGGGGTGTATCCACGATTGCTGCCGGTTCATATCGCGATGGTACAGGAAGGAATGGAATCGCATTACGGACAGTTCCGATTCAAGATCGACCCTATCGGTATCACGCAAAAGCAAGCACCGTCAATATCCGTCTATCGCCGAGACTCGGTTGGTAGAGGAACATTTCTGCGTCAGCGAACGAGGTACAATCCGAATTCACGAGAGATCATCGTCGACTCAATGAGCATCGGTGAGTTCGCATTCGGTATCGAGCGCGATACCATCAAGGATGCGCAACCGCCAAAACTCATATCGCCAAGGGCAGGCAAGCGCGTTGGCTTCGGCGTGCCGATCACGCTTCGGTTTTCGCCTCAGGGACTTGCGAACAGTCATACCGTATCGGTAACGCGCGAGGGAGAACCAGCCGTTGTCTTTGAAGAAACGACCACACGAGATAAAGCAACCTTCACCGCACAAAGCACGGGCATCCACTTGTGGATGGTCGAGTCAAAGTATGCACCCACAGGTACGGTCACTGCAGCCTCGGCGGTAGACACGTTTGTTGTTACCGAACCGTTCGTAGAGTTCAAGCGTCCGTCTAACAACGTGGTCTGGACGAAGGACAGCAGTTATGCCATCAGTTGGGAGACGAACATTCCAGGAACGGTCGCGATTGAGTTGATCAATGCTGACACTCTGGTGGCCACGATCGCGCAGAACATCGATGCATCGTATGGTGGCTTCCTGTGGCGTATTCCCGTGAGCGTTCCAGTCGGTGACGGCTACGTCATCCGCATACGGGTGACACCCGAATCCGGTGAGGGACGTAGTGAGGTTTCTGCATTCACGGTCACGATCAAAGAGCAAACCGTATCTGTCAACGACAACATGGTAACGCTCCGTTCATCTGTTGCTCCAAACCCTGCCACTTCGATCGTCTACATCGGTGGCGACGAGCCGATATCGTCCATCGCTGTGTTCGATGCAGTTGGTGTTCTTGTCGCGACCATCCCTGTTTCGGGCACCGGCGCACGAATCGACACCTCGGTGTTTAGCCAAGGTACCTATCATCTGATGCTGCAAAAGGGCAACCACGCAGAACACCATACGCTGGTCATCAGAAGGTAGGTTCGACCACGATAAACGTTTCACATCTCGGCGCGGCAGGGAACACAACCTTCCGCGCCGTTGCGTATATGGCTCACACAGATGTCAACGCAGTTGCCATACACACACCATCAGTCTGATACCTGCAGGTAGAGCGATAAGATCGAAATGTCACTTGCGCTCACGCCTGGAATGCGCGATGCCTGACCCAACGAGGAGGGCCTGATACGACCAAGCTTCTCGCGCGCCTCGGTAGAGAGGGAAGGGACGGTACCGAAGTCAAATCCTTCTGGTATGCGCCGCCGTTCATTATCGGCGAAGCGCTCAACCTCGCGCAGTTGCTTCTGGATGTATCCGTCGTACCGGATTATTGTTTCGACAGCGTGTACAACATCAGGGTGTTCGCTAAACAGGTTTATTTTATCATACGAAATTGCCGACAGCAACCCACGCAGGGGAACCGTTGGTCGTCGCGCAACTGTCCTGACCGGTGTGGTCTCGAACAGCAGATCTTCGGAGCACGACGCAAGGAGCTCCGCCGCCTGCGGCGGCGTGATCCGTGACCGGTCGACGTCGGTGACCAGCACGTCGGTCAACTCCTGGGAACGCTGCCACCTGCGATACGTCGCGTCTGACACCAAGCCTAATCGATGCCCCTTTGGAAGCAACCGGTCGTAGACGGTGTCTATGCGGAGCAGGAGGCGATACTCGGCAAGCGACGTGAAGATGCGATACGGCTCCTCGGTGTTCTTGTTCACTAGGTCGTCGATCAAGACGCCTATGTACGCTTCGGAGCGTGACAGCGTGAATTGTCCCTCGCCACGAACCTTGAGAGCGGCATTGATACCAGCAACAAGACCTTGGGAAGCAGCTTCTTCATACCCGGATGTTCCATTGATCTGTCCGGCAAAGAACAACCCGTCGATGGCCTTCGTCTCCAACCCAAACGTCAGTTGATACGGGAAGAAGAAATCGTACTCGACGGCGTACCCATACCGGAGGATCCTGGCGTTCGACAGTCCAGGGATGGTGCGCAGTCCGGCCTCTTGCACATCCGCTGGAAGGCTCGTCGAAAAACCGTTGACGTAGACCGTATTCGTTGAAAGACCTTCAGGCTCGAGCACGATAATGTGCGATGGCTTATCGGCAAACCGAGCAATCTTGTCTTCGATGGATGGACAATACCTCGGGCCGGCACCATGGATCAACCCCGTGAACATCGGCGACCTATCGAAACCAGTCCGAAGGATGTCGTGCGTCTGTTCAGACGTTACCGTAGCCCAGCAGGCGAGCCGATTGCGAACCACTTGGGTATTGATAGAAAACGGCTGCGGGTTCTCGTCGCCGTTGTGCGGTGTGCAGACAGAAAAGTCGATAGACCTGGCGTCAACCCTCGGGGGGGTGCCTGTTTTGAGGCGACCTTTCTCGATGCCATACGCAGCCAACATATCCGAAATCCGCTCGGCCGGTTGCTCTCCAACGCGGCCACCCTTTGTTGCTGTCATCCCCGTATACATCATACCGTTCAGGAATGTGCCGCCACAAAGGATGATACAACGAGCCTCGATCGTCTCGTTATCAAGCGTTTTTACCCCCGAGATTCTATCTCCGTTCACAAGTATCTCGGTGACAGTGGCCTGAATCAGACGTAGCCCAGTCGTTGAGCGAAGCAGGTTTTGTGCAAATAGGGGATAGAGCTGGTTGTCGTTCTGAGATCTGGGCGACCAAACCGCAGGTCCCTTTGACGTGTTCAGCATCTTAAACTGGATGCCCGATGCGTCTGCTAACACTCCCATAACGCCGCCAAGCGCGTCAATTTCCTTCGAAAGGTGGCCTTTTGCACTTCCACCAATCGATGGGTTGCACGATAGACGACCAATCGTGTGGCTGTCCATCGATATCAAGGCAGTCTGCACACCAAGACGAGAGCAAGCGACGGCTGCTTCGATTCCGGCATGACCCCCGCCAATGACGAGAACGTCAAACTTCATTGTTTGCAAAATCGATGTTTCACGTGAAACGTTCTTTGAAGAGCCCCATTCTCAAGAATAGCGCGTTAATCGTTCCTACGTTGTTTCACGTGGAACAATATTGCTCAGATCAGAAACCTCACCATGAGATACTCATCGACATAGGTATCTCCGATCTTTAAAGCGTGAAGTTCGGTGCCGTAGATCGTGAAGCCAATTCGGAGGTAGTGGTTATATGACGCCTGATTCTGGCTTGACACAGAACAAGATATCTGTTCGATTCCAAGGACGTCGCGGCCGATTTCGATTACGGAGGCGGTGAGTGCAGAGGCAATACCCTTACCACGTGCAGACTCTCGGACGTAGAGACCCCAGACCCTTCCTTTGTGCCGAAGCTTGATTGACTGGTCGGACGAGAATCCGATCATTCCCAGGATCTCACCCGACTCACCAAAGCATCCCAAGAGGTAGGTGTATGGGTAGTTCAGGTATCGTTCGAACCGCTGTTCAACACTGAGGCGTGACAGTGAGGCGAACCAAGAGTAGTCAGACCCGAACAGCTCTGGCGATCGTTCCAACGCTTCGCGTTGAATCGTGAAGAATGATTCGAAATCCTCGTATTCGAACGGACGAATCGTGTGGTTGCTACCCATCACTACTTTCCGATGCAGAATCGTGAAAAGATTGTGTCGAGAACATCGGGGCTCCACGTCTCACCGGAGATATCGCCAAGGTAACGAATGGCGGCTCTGACGTCGACGGCGACGTAATCCATGGATCGACCTTCGAGAATACCGGCACGAGCACTGGAGCAGGATGCCGAGACGTCTCGTAGGATGCTGGCTTGTCTGCCGTTGATCAGCACATCGGAAACACCCTCGCTACTTGAGCGGGCATATTCGAGTAATGCTTGCCGAAGCGATTCAAGGCCGGTGCCTCTGATCGTTGACACGGCAACGGAGCCCTTTTCCGAGAACGCAGCTGGATCCTCCAGAAGGTCCGACTTATTGTGGACGATGACGATAGGCCGGGTACCAGCAATATCTTGGAGGCTGCTAACGAGAGCGTCGGAGTGGTGCTTTCCGAGAGACGCATCATTCACCACAAGGATCAGGTTGCTTTGTTCAACCAGAGATGTGGTCAGACGCACTCCTTGCATCTCGATCGTGTCGTCGGAACTCCGTAATCCAGCCGTGTCGTACAGACGAACGGTGTAGCCCTCAAGGAAAATCGACTCTTCGAGATAGTCTCGGGTCGTACCAGCGATATCGCTTACGATGGCTCGCTCCCGGTCAAGCAAGGCGTTGAACAGCGAGCTTTTCCCGGCATTTGGATAGCCGACGACGGCCACGTAGAAGCCCGAACGAAGTATCTCGGCCGAGGCTGCCGAGGCGGCGAGCTGATCAGCTATGGCGTTACCATCTGTAAGAGCGGCGAGCAACGCAGTACGATCGACGAATTCGACGTCCTCTTCAGAGAAGTCGAGCTCTAGTTCAAGCAGGCCGCACACATCCAGAAGGTGTTGTCGAAGGGCAGCAAGACGTCGAGTAAACCCGCCAGCCAACTGTCGTGCAGCCGTTTGAGCACCCATCCGTGACTGCGCATGGATAAGATCGGCTACGGCCTCGACCTGGGTGAGATCGAGTTTACGATTCAGGAAGGCGCGTTTTGTGAATTCACCAGGCTCGGCCAAACGTGCGCCGTTATCAAGCAGGGAGCGGATGATCTGTGCTGTAACGTGAGGTCCGCCATGACATCCGATCTCGATAACATCATCGCCTGTGTACGAGTGTGGGGCACGAAAGACAGAGCAGGTGACGCTGTCGACGCGGACACCATCATGTTCCCACCATCCGTAGTGTATGGTATGATCTGCGGCATCGGCAAGACGTACGCGGCTGTTAAAGTCCCGGTCGCACAACTCGAAGGCCAGCCGTCCCGCACATCGAATCACGGCCAAGCCACCTACGCCAGGCGGCGTAGCTAGGGCGCAGATCGTATCGTTCAGATGCTGACTCACGAGACACAAATTACGCTGTTCGCAACATCTGTCGGACTTGTTTGTACTTTGTGACGTGGTTCAACGCGACCAAACATAAACATGTTTACTTTTTGTCCATGAAGCACCTGGTTGAGTTCCATCTGCCTCGCGTCACATCAACGAACGACTATGCGCGTACGTTGATTGCCGAGCATGATTTCGTGATGGTTACGGCCTTGTTCCAAACGGCTGGACGTGGGCGTAATGGCCGACAATGGATCGGCGATCATGGAGCAAACATCTATGCGTCGTTTGGTATCACGCATCATCATGCGCTGACCATGGAAGACGTGAGTGCCTACATGGCCAGAGGTGCGCTGAGTGTTTACGGTGCGATCACGAACGTGCTGCGCGACAGGGATGTGCGGTTGAAGTATCCTAACGACGTTCAGGTATCTACCGTCGAAGGTTGGGCGAAGATCGCCGGCATCTTGGTCGAGCATGAGTTTCACGGGGTACGCTGTGCATCGACGATCGTTGGGATGGGGGTCAACGTCGAGCAGGAAGTGTTTCCGGAGACTATCACACAGCTTTGTACGTCGTTACGGCGGTTGGGAATCAGCGTAGGCACACAACAGATCCTATCGGCGATTCGAGACAGTTTCGTGCGATATTGTGAGATGCCTTGGCAGAACGTTCATAGGGAATGGGTCGAGGCGCTTCGGCTGGACACCGTTAGGGTCACACTTTCCGATAGCACCACGCCTCATGCACCGTTGAGAGTGATGCATGATGGTCGGCTGGTTTTGCGAAACGAAGACACACAACACGAACGGATCATTTCAGATGGCGACACTCTACGATACCTCGATTGAGCTGAATGGCGTTGTTTATGGCATCGCCGGCATTGACGTCGGCAACAGCCGGGTGAAGATCCATCACGATGACGTGTTCCTATCGTTTCCGTACGACAAGGACTGGAAGAAGAATGTACAACATCACTTCCGTGACCATGTGAACCGCCGGTATTTGATAGGACTTTCAAGTGTCAATCCCAAGCAGACAACAGCCATTGTCAAGGTACTCCAACGTTGTCCGGGACATATGGTCGTGAATGCACACTCGTTGCTCATGCGTAATGAGGCACTGTTACACTTCGGCGATGTCGAACATGCCGGTATCGATCGTCTCCTGGGCTCGATCGGAGCGATGACACAGGTGGCTCCGCCACTTGTTACAGTCGATTGCGGCACGGCCGTAACGGTCAATGCCATCGGTGCCGACCGTACGTTCAATGGCGGCGTCATCTTTGCCGGTGTATCGACCCAGTTGTTTGGTCTGGCAAAGCAAACGGCCGGCATTCCTGAGTATCGCTACACGCCTGGACAAGAAACGATCGGACAGAACACCCAGCACTCGGTCATGGCAGGTGTGACGGCCAGCGTTGCCGGTGGTATCTCGTACGCTGTCCGCCATTACATCGGTGCGGACGGAACAGCACCTGCAAGTATCGTGATCACCGGTGGCGAGAGTGCCCCCATCATCGAAGCGCTTGCCAAAGAAGGCATCACAGCTACGTACCATCAACACATGGTCACCGACGGCATCCTGACGCTGATGGCCAATGCAACGCTACACGACATTCAGGACTCGGTCATCGGAAAGATCACCACCTGATGTCGCGTCCCATCACCATCGCCCTTCACGGTGGCGCCGGTAATCTGGTGCGCTATCGCGGCACAGGAAGGCTTGAAGAAGCCGAAGCATTTCTCTCCACGCTCATCGACGATCTGTATGTGATGTTGGAAGGGGGCAGTGCGGCACTCGATGTGGTAACGCATGCCTGTGTGCGCATGGAGGACTCTGCGTTGTTTCACGCCGGGCGCGGTTCGTCGCCAAACACCAAGGGCTACGTTGAGTGCGACGCCTCGATCATGTGCGGACGTACGCGTGCCGCCGGAGCCGTTGCATCGGTCCGCTCGGTAAAGAATCCGATCCTGGCCGCACGCACCGTGATGGAGCAAACAGACCACGTGCTGTTTGTTGGAACTGAGGCAGAGTTACTGGCGGAGCACCACGGTCTGGCCGTAGTTGATGCGAACTACTTCCAGCCATGTGATACAGCGGCAATAGCGACGGAAGTACCTTCGGCGCACCGTGGAACGGTAGGAGCTGTTGCCTTGGATCTGAATGGTATTCTCGCAGCAGCAACCACCACAGGTGGAACACTCCGCAAGACGGCCGGTCGCGTTGGCGACACACCGATCATCGGGGCTGGTACCTATGCCGCCAATCGAGTTGGGGCAGTTTCGTGCACCGGCGTGGGTGAGTACTTCATCCGTACGGCCGCAGCGCACACCATCGTATCGCGCATGCAGTTGCTTGGCGAAACCGTCGGAGTAGCCGCTGGTACGGCCATGTCAGACATCGAAGCTCTTGGTGGTAATGGCGGCATCATCGCCATAGACGATCGCGGAAATGTTGCCATGCCGTACAACACGACCGGCATGTACAGAGCGGTGAGGACATCGCGCGGAGAGCGTCTGGTTGCCTCGCTGTGACGCGTCAGAACGCGTGACCCAGGCCGACAGAAAGTTGCCAGTTGCTGAAGGCAAACACGTTGCGGCGTCCATTCCAGATGACCGCCTCATCGCCCAACGCGGGGTCGTAGATGCTTGTGGCATAATCGATGCGGAACGGACCTACCGGCGTCTGAAACCGATAACCCACGCCTGCGGCTACCACCGAACCTGTTACAAAGTCGCGCAACCGTGCTGTTCCGTACTTATCAACGGTAAGGCGATTGAAGGCATTACCGATATCACCGAACAGGGTAAACCCACTGTTTTCGACAAATGTGGCGATAACGTCGGGCATGTTCGACGGGCGGTGAAATGAAAACCGGAATTCAACACCAAGTTCGAGCAGCGAGGCGCTACCAAGGATGTTGTTGAAGATGCGCTCCTCGTCGCCTCCTTCGAAGTTCAACTTCCCCGAATTCACATCATGAAGTTGACGCGAAGCGTACGACCTGATCGATGCGGCGCCACCGGCGAAGAACTGTCGCTCGAGCGGCACGTATGTGTTCGAGGGATCGATCAAGTGGATATGACCAAGGCGGATCTTCGTTGCGGCAACCAGGAGCGGGTGGATCGGTGTGTACGTTCCATTGAAAAACTGCGCTCTGATGAACCGTCCGGCTCCGTCGCCATACTCCGCCGAAAGCGACGTGAATGTACCGCGGCTGGGGTTGACGGGGTTATCGCGATGCTCGCCCCGGAGCGAAAAACCGAAGAACGAACCCGTGAGAAAGGCGCCCTGCTGAAGGTGGTTATCGAGTGCAACGAAGGACAAGAACGTCTGCAGGATGTTTTCGATCTCGGCTGGTGTCTCAGCGCGCGTAAGCGCGGAATCCAACGCCCCTTGATATTCACGTGGAATCTGGCGCTCGAAGGAAACGGAGAACTCCAATCCGTTGAACAACGTATGACGGTAAAGACTGATGGGCATGCGCAGTGTCAGGCTTGAAGACTCGAGCCGGAACGCCTCGATCAGTCGACGTAGCGAGTATTGGGTATTTGCGATGATGCGCGCGCGTTGGTCTAGTACGCGGAAGGCGCTGGGCCAGTCCAGACCAAGCTGAGCGATCGTCTCTGTTTCGAGCTGCTGACCCTGAAACGCGCGGCTGATATCCTGGAGGACGAACTGACCTTGCAAGCTGACCTGTTGCGCGCCACCAAATGCATTGCGGTGAAGCGCAAGGGCGCCAACACCAAAGTTCAGATAGTTGTCGATCGACGTTTGATAGAGCAGCAGGTCGGTGCCGACGTCGTAGTACTTCGCATTCCGCGTGAAAACGCGCAGGGCGATGGTACTGTCGGTATTGGGTGGGATATGCAGCGGACACTGATCCGACGGAATAGTGTCGATCGTGACGTTCTCGAACGTACCCAGCGTAATGAGGTTGTTCCGTGATTGGGAGACACGTTCGGCGCTGTACCATTGACCGACGTCAAACTCGAGCTGTCGGCGGCGGGTGGACTCGGTGACCGACGGAAAGCCAGCGACATGTTCCTCGAACAGGACTGCGCTGATGCGACACCGTGTGCCGGGATCCATCACAACAACGATCGTGTCGTGTAGAAGATCCTTTGAGCGGCCAACATACGGCCGTTCATACGTTGCTCGAAAGTATCCGTTGTTTCGAAGCAGTTCATGGATCTGGCGAACCTCGGCCTCGATGGCATTCTCGCTGAACGGCTTTCCTGCTTCGAGTTGGCGGACAGACGTTACGTTCGTGGCAATATCGTCGGGGAGGTCTTCCAGACCAATGTAGATGATCGTATCGATAACGGCCCGGGGTCCTTCGGAAACATGAAACACCAATGTGTTCCGGCGAGTCTTCGGGTCACGTCCGAAGCCATACCGAACGGCGGCCTGATGAAATCCGTTCTGGTTGAAGTACGTCAGCAGTGCTGCGCTGTCTGCTTCGGCCGTTCGCGGTTCGTAATACCGGAACTCGGATTCGAGGGAGCGTGCGATGGTATCCAGTTGCCGCACGAGCACGGCGGGTGCCGAGCGATTTTTTCGGATGTTCGAGCGGTAATACCGCGTGAACTCGTGGGTCAGACTGATGTCGCTGGCGCGCGACGAGATGATGCCAAGCAGCTGCTCAGATGTTGCCTCGCGCAGGCCCTCGAAGCGAATATCCTGCAGCTCCTGCGCTTCTGCCTGAACGGCCGGGTCACCGGTGCGAACAAAGTCGACCGACCGTTGCTGTGCTATCAAAGGTAGCGCGGCAACGGTCACAAGCACAACGAGATAGGTCAGAAGCGAATGCATGGTCTGCTGAGGCCATAAAGATACGGTCGATGGGTCACCCGTAAACGACGACGCCCGGCAGCGGACGTCGCGACCGGGCGTGTATGCAGGAATTTCGAGTGGTCAGTACTCGTTCATTTCATCGTCATCGCTGAAGAACAGATCATCTGATCCGGCCTCATATTCCGGCCAGATGTCTTCGATGCCTTCGTAGGTCTGTTCTTCGGTATCATCAAGCTCTTGAAGATTCTCGATGACTTGCAGTGGAGCGCCGGTTCGATTGGCATAATCGATCAGCTCTTCCTTTGTAGCGGGCCAAGGTGCATCTTCGAGATACGAGGCCAGCTCAGGTGTCCAGAACATGATGAGCTCCAGGTGGGATGGTGGGATGAAAAGCGGGCGCAAAGATACACGCACGCACCACTGTTCGCAACCGTAGAACGGTTCAGGCAGATCGCATCGCATCAAGCCGTGGGTGGATGCTACGACGCCAGAGTGGCGGAACGAGTGCAAGCATGATCATGAGGGGGTATCCGTGCGGCAGTTGCGGCGACTCGTCGTGTAACCGTAGCGACTGATATCGTCGATGCGGCAGAAGATGATGGTCGGCATGTCGTTGCAACTTGAACAAGATCGCGTTGGACGCAACGTATCGCGACTCCCACGAATGGATCGCACGTACGCGGTCGCGTACGCCGGGCTTTATCTCGGCACGGACAAGACCGTAGTGTTCGACGTAATTCACCAGCTCGAGCAACGCAATGGCTACAACAGACTGTCCAACGAGCAACACGGCGATCATTGGTCCCCAGAACGTGATGCAACCGGTAAGCAGAACCACTGGCAGCACGGCCCACCTGATCACGCGGTTCGAAAGGCTCAGCGGCGACCTGCCGAGCGCCCGCAGTCGCTGTGCCTCGATGCCCCATGCGTGAAACCACTGTCCAACAGCACTTCGCAGGATGAATCGATATGCGGGTTCACCGCGACGTGCTGTTGCCGGATCTTCGTCGAGTCCTACGTTTCGGTGATGCCCCTGTACGTGTTCCAGCACGAAGTGTAAATAGCCCACTTCGGCAAGCAGAACGTATCCTAACAAACGTTCAACCACGGCTTGCCGATGTCCAAGCTCGTGAGCGATCGTGATACCGATACCGCCCGTCACGATGCCTGTGCTGAGCACAGCCAATGCGATCTCCCAACCAGCCCAATCTCCTTGAGCAAAGGCCACGCACATGACGACAAGGGCAACCGATTGCAGAACAACGTATAGGTACAACACGACACGAAATGAAGCACGTGCCTCGAGCCCGGCTACTTCTTCGTTCGAAGGTGATCGGTCATCTACTCCTGCAACCGTATCAAGGATCGGAATCACGACAAGGGCAAGAAACGTCGGGAGAGCTAACCACCAGCCCCCGCCCAGCGCAGCCAGAACAAGCAGCACCGGAAACAGCAAAGCGCCATAGTAAGGGGCAGCGGAGAACTTAGGCGAGTCCATGCATGCGCAACAGATGGTGAGCGATGTCCATATCGAGCTGTGTTGTGATCTTGATGTTAGAACCCATGCCTTCGACAGTTGTTACACGTCCGCCGAGGGCCTCGACAAGCGACGCATCGTCGGTACCCACCACACCCTCTGCGGCAGCGTGTTCGTAGGCGTGTATCAGCACAGACCTCCGAAAACCCTGTGGCGTCTGCGCGGCACGCAGCGAGGCCCGTGGAAGCGTCGTTGTGATGAATCCATCTGCATCTATCTGCTTGATCGTGTCGGTCACCGGGACGGCAGGAATGGCTGCTCCGTGCAACGCTGCCGCTACGCCCACCCGTTCAAACAGCGCCGCTGTTGCGAAGGGCCGAACGGCGTCGTGGACAAGGATGACGTCGGCAGACGCACAGGCAGGATGCTGCAGACATCGAGCTATGCTGTGTTGTCGTTCAACGTCGCCTTCGACCACCACGATACGCTCGTCGAGATGTCCAAGCAGATTCGAGGCGTGATCCATCATGGATGGATGGACGGCCACAACGACAGCTGTAACGGATGGATGGGCCAGAGCGTTCCGCACGGTTCGCACAAGAATCGACACACCGTCAAGTTCGACGTACTGTTTTGGCAGCGAGCCGCCAAAGCGCGAGCCTGTACCGGCAGCTGGAATGATGACGACCCACGAAGTATCCATACGGCGAAGATACAAACGACAACGGGCGCACTCCGTTGGGAGTGCGCCCGTGAAACTTCGAAGCTGCTCTGTTCTTAGCGGACGACGGCAACCGGAACCGTTACCGTTTGGCCTGCGCTGCGGATAACCACATTGTACAGACCCGACGGAATGATCGAACCGTTGGCATCCATGCCGTTCCAGCGAAGCTCGTTCGGCGTGCTGGCCGTGCCGTTGATCGTGACGATCTTCTGGCCTGCAGCATTCATGATGTCGACCGAAGCGATGGCCGACTCGCTGCGAACAACGATGGCGCCTGGCGTCGGGTTCGGGAAGACGCTGACGCCTTCGACAACACCTTCTTCGTTGACGCTGACCGGAACGATACCCGTACCCGTAAGATCGAGCGACGAGTTACCGCCTGTCGACGACGTCACCGCGACCGATGCCGTCTTATCTCCGATGCTCGTCGGAGCAAACGTCAGGCAAACATCCTTCGTGCCGCCGGCCGTGATCGTCACGGGAGCTGCCGTCACGAGCGAGAAGTCTGCAGCGTTGCTGCCGTTGATCGTAGCGGCGTCGATGGTAACGTCAATGTTCGACGTGTTGGTGAGCGTGATGCAGAGCTCCTTCGACTTGCCGGTTTCGACATTCTCGAAGGCGAGTGTTGCACCGTGCGTGTAGCGGCGAACCGACGTAACCGAAAGAACGACCGTACCCGTAGGTGTCGGTGCATTCGTGACGACCTGCAGGGCACCAGTGCTTTGGCCAAGCGTTGTGGGCATAGCCGTCACGGTCACGCTTGACGTTGCACCTGGATCAAGGTTGAACGGCGTCTGATCGGCACTCGTGATCGAGAAGCCGTCACCAGTCGTCGTGATGCTCGTCACCTGCATGACAGCCGTACCGGTGTTCTTGACGAGAGCGTTCATCGTGATCGACTTATCATATCCGATCGGAATCTCACCGAAGTCGGCAATGTTCGTTGCCATCGTCAGCTCGGGCTTGTCGTCAGCCGGATCCTTGATGGTCACCGTTGCATAGTTCGTCGAGACTTGACCGCAGTTGTTCGTGATCACTGCATTGTACACGCCGGCGTCAGCCTTCGTAACTGCCGTGATGGTATACGATGCGTTCGTGGCTCCGTTGATCGGCTTGCTGTTCTTGTACCACTGCACCTTACGAACGTCCTTGCCTTCAAATGTCAGGTCAAGCTGGTTGCCCAGAACGACCGTAACGTCGACGGGGTGCTTGGTGATGGCCGGCGACGTGATCGCATTGACCATCACACCGTTGCTGACCACCGACAGGCCGCACGAGCCGGTGATCTTGCATGAGTACTTGCCCGTTTGTGTTGCCTTGATGTTGGCAAGCGTCAGTTCGTTCTGCGTTGCACCAGGGATGGCAACACTGTCCTTCATCCACTGATACTGAAGGTCGAAACCATCGGCTTCGACAACAAGGTTGGCCGTCTTACCAAGGCAGACGTCGGCGCCAACAGGCTGTGCAGTAACCGTCGGAGGGCGGATGCCTGAGACACGAACCTTCGCCGAGGAGGCCGTGACCGGGCAATTCGCGGGGTTCGGCACGTTCGAGGTGATGACGCACTGGTAATCACCATTCATGTCATAGGTGAAGTTCGTCAGGTTCAGCGAGGCGTTATTGCCGCCAACAACGTTCACGCCATTCTTCTGCCACTGATACACCAGGTTGCTTCCTGTTGCAACAACCGACAACACTGTGTTGCCGCCAGGGCAGACTGCTGCTGCGCGGGGCTCTTGCGTGATCTTCGGACGTGAGACAACGTTGAGAACCGTTACCGATGAGGTTGCCGAAGGAGCACAGGCTCCGCTCACGACGCACGTGTATGAACCTGCGGAAGAAGAAAGGGCATTCGGAATTCGTAGCGTTGCTGCTGTTCCGCCGGGAACAGCCACACCATCCTTGAACCACTCATACGTCAACAGGCTGCCAGACGCAGCGCAGGTGATGTCGACAACGCTGTTCTCACATGCGTTGATAAGCGCCGGCGGCTGCTGCGTGATCGTCGGGGGGACGCGCACAGTCAAACGAGCTGCGCTCGAGATGCTCTCGCGGCCGCAGATGTCAACAACACGAACACTGTAGGAGCCAGAGTCTGACGGCTGAACACTCGGGATCGTGAAGCTCGTGGAGCCACCACCAACAGGTGTTCCGTCCTTACGCCATTCGATCGTTGTGAACGATCCGCTGAGACCCACCGTGAATGTGGCGCGCGTATTGATACACGCTGCTAAGGCTTGGGGCTGTTGCGTGAAGACTGATGACGATCCAATGGAGAACGCGCCCGTTGTGAACGGACAGTTATACCAATAGGTCGTACCAGTTTCGGTGATGCGGAGACGATACGTCGAGCTCTGCGTGATACACGTAGGAATGCTCCAGTTGAAAGACCTTGTGTCGCTTGAAACTGTCGTCAAGACGTTCCACGAAGCTCCGTCGTTCGAGGAAAACTCTAGCGTCTGCGTACCGGCCACATAACCATAACCGGACGTCCACGTGATCGTGCGGATGCCACCAGGCGTCCACGACGTGCCTGCTTGAGGAGCTGTGATCACGAAACTGTAGGTCCAGTTGCCACCTGCCCACCAGCTACAGCTTTGCTGAGCTTGGCTGAAGCTGTCTTGAGGTGATGCGAAAAGTGCAAGTGCGAACGCAACGGACGCAAGTAGACGCGTCACGATCGAACGTGCATTGTGTAGTCGTTGGGACATAGAATGCCTCCGAGGAAACGTTTGTGTAAGAGTGAATGAAAGGTTGTTTCGGTTTCCAAAAGTCTGCACATACAGCATGGCCGATCAATAATCACGTGTGACTATCGATGGCCAGAAAATGCCGTGTGCAGCCCGCATTTCTTCCAACGCCGTCTTCTTCCATGACGTTACAGGGTTTTCCACGCCATGGATGGAGCTATATTTACGCAAATACAGAGGCTAATACAAGCCCAATATTGATCCATTCGAAAGACACCCCAGAGAGCCAACCCTGACAACTCTATGCAACCTGTTGTAAACAATAGACCTAATCCAATTCTGCCGAATAAGCACGACCTTATGCGAACCATGTTGTTCCATCTATTGATGGTACTGTTGTTGACGTCGTGTGCAACTGTATCTCGCCCCACAGATCCAGAGTACAAAGGTTCCGTTTCGATCGGTGATAATGACTACGTAGTAGATATGGATCACTGTGATGATACATGGATCATGACGCAGGTTAAGCAGGTTTCAGAAGTCAAGGGGCCTGGCATGCACACGTCGTTGTACGGAATGGTGAACAACATCGTTGACGTATCAATCGTGAGTGATGCCGATACGGTGTTCGTGACATCTGCTCGCGATGGCGTGCTTCGAAGCATGAATCAGGGAATCACGTTTGCCCCGATGCCGGGGCTGGACACACTAGGGAAGGCACGTGCGCTCACAAGGCATGCAGGCGAGCTGGTAGCCGTTCGCGAGAATGGCACTGTGCTGCGCACTGAACAACGACGTGCCTGGAGGCCAGTTCTGGGCATCGACAGCATCATGTGTGCATATCGCGTTGGTGTATGGTTGGTGCTGCAAACCACAAACCGCAAGCTGATTGCAGTGGATGAACGCTGGGCGACCGCCGATACACTTGATGGCGCACTCCCCGATGTAAAGCACCCTAGCGTGTCCTCGGACGATACGCAGATCATGGCTGTTGCCAACAAGATGCTCTATCGGGTGACGGCGAGTGACGGTAAGTTCCGCGTTGATTCGGTGCCCCTTCCCTCTGACCGCGAATGGCGTGGCGTATCTGTCCTTGGTACCGACCTTGTGTTGTTGGCAGGACGTAACGAGGTGTGGTGGGGAACATTTGACGAGCCACTGCAGGTACGTTCGGCAATGAGCGGTACTACTGACAGGCGGATCGTGAGCATGGATCTGAGTGATATCGGCGTTGTTGTCGGATTCCGTGGTACGGATCAGAGCGTGTTTCTGAATATCAAGAACTCGAACGGTTGGGAGCCGTTGTTTCGTGCGGCCGGAGAGGCCGTGAATGATGTGATATGGACATACCGATCTGGAGGACAAGTGTTTGCTGGTGTGCGTGACGGAGGTATATACCGTCTCGCGTCCGACCGCAGAGCCCTGCTTGATGTTGCAAGTCCATTCAACGAGATAAACATTCTTTCCGTCCACGGTACCTATCCGAACAAGCTCGTGACGATGTACGATGGTCGTATCCTTTGGATCGAATCATGTCGTGCTACGCCTGCATTGATCGCATCGCCGGTACCCTTTTCTGCAGGATTACGAGTCTTGGATGCGTCCCATGACGGCTGGTATATCCACGATCCCGTCCAAGGATTGTTCAGAACGACGGATGCTGGCACTTCATGGACACGACCACGTCTTTCTGATACGCTTGGATACCCCGAAGTACTCTATGCACTGAAGAACGACTTGTACCTATACGCTTCACGAGCATTGTGGTACAGCTCCGATGACGGCACTACGTGGAGCTGTGTTCTTGCGAAGGGAGACACAGCTTATGCTGTGCGTCGGATAGGTGGTAAACTTGTTTCTATCTCTTTCAATGGCTGGAATTGGATCCGTCGCGGAAGACCACTCGAGACGATCACGCCGCCAGTACGACTTGAGGATCATCGCGTGTTTCTGTTTGAAGTGGGCGGTAACGTGATGGCTATTCTCACCGAGTCGGCACTCTACGTATCGAATGACGATGGAAAGACGTGGGGCTCGATTGCAATGTCGAGGGATGCGATGTTTCCATACATGCATGTTGCTGGTGATCGCGTGTTCACGCTGCTACCGGGTACGGGGCTGATGATGTTCGATGTCTACAGCGATCGGCCTGACGATACACCATAACGACCTCGTACAACTTGATAAAACAACAAGGGCGCACCCATTGGGGTGCGCCCTTGATCGTAGAGCCCGTGTATGCGCTGCGCGTTATCGCACGATCGCAAGCTGGATTGTTGATGTTCCGGCAACGCCACGAACGACAGCCGTGTAAGGACCAACAGCTACCAGTTCACCATCGGCCGAGCGACCGTTCCACGAAATATCCGTCGATGCGTTACTGCCCTCGATCGAGGCAACTGTTTGGCCCGTAGCGCTCACGATGTCGACAGAGCGGATGACCTGCTTCGAGCGGATGACGACAGCACCAGCCGAGGGATTCGGCGACACAGAAAGACCATTGATCATGTCGACGACGTCCACCGACGTTGTCGGCGTACCAATGCCTGCAAGGTTGAGCGACGAGTTGCCGCCGGTCGAAGATGTGATGTTGACGAGTGCTGCTTTTGCTCCCACATCTGCTGGTGCGAACGAGAAGCAAACATCCTTTGATGTTCCGGCTGGGATCGAAACAGGCGTTGCCGTCGTCACGCTGAAGAGTGCGGCGTTCGCGCCAGTAATGGATGCACCATCGATCGTGACGTCGACAGCAGACGTGTTCGTGAGCGTTGCGCAGACCTCCTTCGAGGACTTGGCTTCGACGGAGCCGAAGTCGACACCTTCAGGATGCTCGTAGCGAAGAACGGCGTTGGCCGTTAGCAGCACGACGCCATTTGGGTTGGGCGCATTCGTGACAACCTGGAAGTTCCCGGCGAACTGTCCGACGATCTGGGCCTGGCCGCGGAAGGATAGTGTGACGGCACTCTGCGGATCCAACGTGAGCGGTGCATTGCCCCCCGATTCGATCGCAAACCCATCACCGGCGATCGACATGCTGAGCACCGTCATCGGTGCCGTTCCCGTGTTCTTCACCAGGTCTGTTGCCGTTACCGTCTTGCTGTATCCAACCGGGATATCACCGAAGTCGATGCTCGAGGTGGCGAGTGTCAGTTCAGGCAGATCCTTCGACGGATCCTTGACGTTGACACGGGCATAGGCCGAGATGGTTGCGCCACATACGTTACGGACTACGGCGTTGTACAACCCCGCATCGCTCATGGCTGCTTTTGCAATATCAAGCGTCGGGCCGTTGGCTCCTGCAACGCGCTTCGAATCGCGATACCATTCGTATTCACGACCGTCCGCCGCCGAAACCGACAAGGAGATCGGCTCTCCAAGTTTGACGTTCACGTCCTTGGGTTGCGTCGTGAACACGGGCTTCGCCACCGTCGCAACGCGTGCTGTGTCCGTCTTGACATTCAACCCGCAGGCACCGATGATGGTTGCCGTGTAAGCACCGGCGTTGGCTGCAGTGACATTGGGTATCACAAGTTCATTGAGCGTGGCCCCGGGGATCGCTTTGCCGTTTTGATACCACTGGTAGGAGAGGTCGAAGCCGTTACCCTCCGTCACCAACCGCAGTGTTCCGCCAACGCATACATCGGCTGTTGGAGTTGGCTGTTGTGCCACAGTGGGCGGACGAATACCGACGACGGTTGCCGTTCGCGATACAGCTGTGATCTGGCAGTTATTCGGGTTGGGAACATTTGCCGACACCACACAGTGGTAGCCGCCATTCATGTCGTAGTTATACTTCGACAACAGCAGCGTGGTGCGAACTTCATTCGGGAGTGGAGCACCATTCTTATACCACTGGTAAGCAAGGTTGTTACCGGTTGCTACTACGGTCAGTTCGGTATTGGAGCCTGGACATGCTGCAACATCGGCGGGTTGTGTCGTGATTCTGGGCTTCGTCGGAACGAACAGCGTGCACTGCTGCGACGTTGCCGCCGGTGAACAGGACCCGCTTACTACACATTCGTAAATGCCCTGCGATGTTGCCAGTGCGTTGCTGATGACGTAGTTGGAATCCCGAGCATTGGGAATATCAACGCCGTCTTTCCTCCATTGAAATGTTCTTGCATCTCCGATTGCGCGAATACCGATGGTTACGGAGGAGTTTTCGCAAACACTGATCGTAGCAGGTGGCTGCTGCGTGATGGCCGGCGCCAGACGTACAGCAAGTCCGGCCTGTGTGCTCGTGTTGCGAGCACCGCACTGATCGATGACCTCGACTGCGTAAAGTCCCGCACTACCTGCCGATACCGGACTGATGGTAAGCGTATTCGACGACGACGTCGAAATCGTTGCTCCATCCTTGATCCACCGATATGTGGGGTTGAAGGCATCGGTCTGTACGCGCCACGTCACCGTTGAGCCTGTACAGGCAGACTGCGGCGCCAGATTCAGGGAGAACACCGGTGGGAAGCAACCCTTCAGGATGGTGAGCGGTCCAATGACGCCAGGCGAATTCGGCGAGCATCCAAAGTAGTATCCGTCAGGTACTTCTCGCACGCGAATGTAGTAGTTCGAGCCCGGGGTCAGCGAGGCCGGTGACTGCCACTGATAGGAATTCTGGTCTGTAGGAATTCCGTCCGCGATCAGGTTATACGACGCACCCCCATTGTCGGAGTATTCGATCGCAACTGTCGTCACGTTGCCGTACCAGTAAATGTAGTCGGCTGCCCACGAGATGTTGACGGCGTTGCCACGGATGAACGTGGATCCTGCCGCCGGGGCATTGACGTTGATGTAGTAGCCCCATCCGCAGTCCTGTGAGTACGACTTGGACGGGAGGGCAAACAAGGCCATCACGACGACAAGTCCATAGACGCAGAATCGAGAAATCTTAGTCGATTGAGGGGATATGCAAGCTGTAAAGAGGTTCATCTTTACCCTCCGATAATGTATACGTTGTTCACCAAGAAGTGGTCGCCCCTGTCAAGGGCATACACAATGCAGCGTGGTTTTTTTTCTATAACCTCTAATGTACGAAACAGTTACATAGAATCCATTCGTGATTTCAACGGGAATCAACCAGCGAACCATGGATGAATTTCGATGCTCCACCTCGAGAGGGATCTGACTACCTATCACATCATACAGATCACATTCAATCAAGGCAGCGTCATCTCCGTGATAGACGAGCGATGACCCATCAAACGCCATTACGGCGGTCGAGATGTCCGATACCAACGACATCGGATCCTTCGTACGGAATCGCGACCAAGGTCCAACATCAGTCTGTCCATCGGCCCGCACACCGACAACATGCCATCGGTACCACGTCAAGGGTCGCAGATCAAGGTATAGACATTCATTCATGGTCGAGGCGTAGATCTTTTCAGGCTCTTCACCACCCGTATCCGTATAGAATTCAACACGATAGCCGGAATATCTGTTCGACGTCGTGTATCGCACCTTTCCGTATACGGGAACGTCCGTCTCGCCGTCTTTGGGTGATAGGGGGCCAAGCCCAAGACCCGGGATGGTAAACCGTCGGGTGGCCGACCACACGCCGCAGCGGTCCGCCGCCGAAGCATAGACCCGCCAGTACA
>VFFB01000130.1 GCA_018882585.1 Candidatus Kapaibacterium sp. | reverse complement strand
ACCCGATAATGCGTCTTGTACGACTTGTCTTCGAGCATCTTGAAGAAGCCCTCGACGCCGATGTATTCGCCCACACCCTTCATAACGAGACGCAGTTGCTCCGGCGTCAGGTCGTACAGTGGCACGTTCACAGGAATGTCGTGTCGGGGCGCCTCCTTCAGCAGGTCCCGCAGGTGCGACCCGAAGGTCTCGCCCCGGAAGGGGTGGATCGCGCCGCGGCGGATGCTCAGGCTGCGGTCCGGGAAGACCAGCTGGTCGTCGATACCGACGCTTCTGCCAAAGCCCTGACACGCTGGACAGGCCCCGAAGGGGTTGTTGAACGAGAACAGCCGCGGCTCGGGCTCGATGTACTGCGTCTGCGTGAGCGCACTCTCGAACCGGGCAGAGAAAAATCGGTCGCTGGTCGACGCAGGATCTGTCACGTCACGGATTACCACCCGACCGCTTCCGGCTTCGAACGCGGCTTCGAGCGAATCGGTCAATCGTGTGCGCGTCTCGTCATCCGCACGCACAATCACGCGGTCGATCAGCACATAGACGTTGGCATTTCCCGCCGGGAATGCCGAGATATCCTCGAGATCGACAACATCTCTTCCCCCGCCAACAACAATACGTGTGTAGCCCCGCTCGCGCAACGCGTCACGGACGGCCTCAAACGATGCATGCTCGGCCGGCAGCAGATACATCACGTACAGACGTGTGCCTTCGGGCATGGTCAGCAGCGTTTCGCAGACCGACTCGGGTGAATCCTTGCGGACAACCTCACCCGTTTCCTTGTCGATCACCGTCCCGATACGACCGTATAACAGGCGCAGGTAGTCATACACCTCTGTCGTCGTGCCAACGGTCGAACGCGGATTCTTCGAGAAGGCTTGTTGCTCGATGGCCACGGCCGGAGGCAGACCCGAGATCGAATCGACGTCAGGTTTCTGCATCCTGTCAAGAAATTGCCTCGCATACGCACTCAGCGATTCCACAAAGCGGCGCTGTCCTTCGGCGTACAACGTCTCGAAGGCCAGCGACGATTTTCCGGACCCGCTTACTCCCGTGACGACCGTGAGCGCAGACCGCGGAACGTCCACGTCAATGTTCTTGAGATTGTTGACCCTGGCCCCGCGTACGGAGATCACGCGTTTGGGGCGGCCTTCAGGGTCTGGCTCGGAGGGTGGGGTATGTTCGGTTGGCAATGCCATAGCCAACAAAACTATGGACTACCCGGCTCATTACAACCAACCCGTCCTATGCCATTATTGGCATGGTACTTGCTTCGTTGTCAACACTTCCTTACATTTGTAGTTCTTGTGAACAAACCCTCCCTTGGAGACACCAATGGCCCGTCGATGTGAACTAACCGGTAAGAGCGTGATGTACGGCAACAACGTATCGCACGCCAACAACAAAACGCGCCGCCGGTTCCTTCCGAACCTGCAAAAGAAGCGTATTTGGGTTCCGGAAGAAGGCCGCTGGGTAACCCTTAAGATCTCGACGAGCGCCCTGAAGACGCTTGACAAGGTCGGTTACACGGCAATGAAGAAGCGCCTGGCGAAGTAATGCCACACTTGTTGGACGAACAAAGCTCGCCTCGGCGGGCTTTGTTCGTTCATGGCCAAATCCCATATTTCGGCCCATGATTCGTCCAACCACGGCGATGCACTGCCCCCTTCCACACCGAGTCATCATTTGCACACTGTGGGCCTCCCTCCTTTTCGGGTTGGGAGGAGTCATGCATGGGGCACAGGATGACCGCAAGGCGCGGGAATACTTTATCAGCGGCAGCTCACTGCAGCAGCAGGAGCGCTATCCCGAAGCCATCCTTGAATTCCAGGAGTCGTTACGGCACGACTCGTCGGCCGTCACCATGACGGCAATTGCCCGCTGCTACATGCGAATGGCGAAGTACGATCGTGCTCGACGCTACGCCGAGGCTGCTACGGCAATGAATGCCGAATATGACGAGGCATACGAGACGCTGGCAGAGGTGCTTGTCTCGACGGGCGAGTACGATAAGGCAGTGGAAACCTTTGAACGGCTGCGAGCTTCGTCGCCCACGCGGCGTCAGCTCGAGACCCTTGCCAGACTATACGAACCGCGGAATGCAGAGAAGGCCATCGGCGTGTATGAGGTGCTGGCCGAACAGGATCCATCGACCGAAACGCTGTACAAACTGGCTGAGCTGTATTCGCGAACACGCGATACGGCGGGCCTTGTGCGAACCGTCGAGCGTGCTGCAATGCGCGAGCCTGATGACGCCGGGATCGGATCGGAGCTCGTGCAGTTGTATGTGGTGACGGGTCGTATTGACGAGGCAACGCAGACGCTGCATGCGTGGGCTTCGGCAGATATGATGCTGCAAGAGAAGGAACGCGTGTGGTCGTCGGCCTTGATGACCATGCTCAACGATTCAACATGGACGCGTCGCTTCCGGCAGCAGGTGCTCACGCTGCTCAAGCGTGTCGATGAGCCGTTGCGTCCGTCGTGGCGTACGCAGGCAATGTGTGGCGCACTTGCGTTGCGACTTGGCGAGACAGCCCTGGCCGAAGCTCGGTTCACGACGGCCGTCGAGGCGGGTGGCGCCGATCCCGATGTACCGCTGCAGATCGCCATTGCCTACCTCGACGCTGAACAACACAAGGCCGCATTCGACATGCTGGCACGTGTTGCAGGCAAGCACGATCGAGATGCACGGTTCCCCTACTACATGGGTGTTGCATGTCTGCAGATGGAAAAGGATTCTGCTTCCGTCGTGCTGTTTCGTCATGCCGTCAATCTTGATCGCAACTTCACCGATGCATGGGTGCAGCTTGGTCTCAGTTTCGAAGCGCTCGATCAGAGCGATTCGGCCGAGGCGGCCTACGATGCGGTGCTGCGATTAGATCCGGACCATCACCTCGTCAACAATAACTATGCCTACTCGCTGGCCATGCGCGGCAAAGACCTGAAACGCGCTCGTTCCATGGCCTGGCGCGCCGTACAGCAGTATCCGTCCAATGCAGCCTATCTTGACACCTATGCATGGGTGCTGCATCGGATGGGCCTCAACGACGAAGCCCGTACGTACATCGAGCGAGCCATTGCACGCGGTGGCAATGCAACGCACTATGATCATCACGGCGACATTCTGCAATCGCTGGGTTTGTTGGACATGGCTGTCGAGTCTTGGGAACGAGCTCTCGAACTCGACCCCGGCCGTGAGAGTGTCAAGACCAAGCTGTTCCGGTTTCGATAACCACGCATTCAACGTTCACCTCAACGATTTCTGATCGATCCTGCCATGACCAAACCGACAAGTACCGATATCGCCGACTATGAGATCCTTATCCGCCGTCGTGGCGAAAACGATTACGCCTCGTACTGTCCGCAACTTGCACACATGATCAAAGGCACGGCCCACGAAGAGGTCGAGGATGCCATGAAGCAGGTTGTGATGGATCACATCGAAGTGCTGCGCGCAGCGTCGAGCACCGAGGCCTGACGTGGGAAGTGAAACTGTGGATACGGCCCACCTGCGGGCACTGACCGTCGAACACAAGGCGGTAATCTCTCTGATCTGCATGTGCGCGCTCGGACCGATCGCACTCGTGTTGCACCGAGCTGCCGGAGCACCGAACGTTGTTTCCGTTCTGCCCCTGTTCATCTTTGCTGCGGCCACACTTGCCATGTCATGGTGGGTCCTGCGACGCTTCGGAGCAGATTACCTTGGTGGTACTGCAGCAAATACCCTGCTGCCCATGCTGACGTTGTTCACGGTGGGTTCAGGACTTATTGTCGGCTCTGGCATGATGTTCTTTCCGCAGGCCGCTCCGTGGCTGGCCATCCCGGCCATGCCGCTCATGCTGGGCACCATCGTACTGCACGACCTTGGTCTGCGCGGTATCGTCCACACGTGGATGCAGCGCACGGGCTTCGGCCGTACGATGCGTGTGGCCGTTCCCGTAGGTCTGTCGCTGCTGCTCACAATGTCGGCCGATCGCGAAGGTACCTTCGTTCTGCCCCTTGGTTTTGCCCTCGGCACGTTCGCGAATGGTTTGATGCGCGAGCATATTCCTGGCACGATGTACTTGCTGGTCACACCGCCGCTGCTGTTATTCGCCAGCTGGCTTCTGATGTTCTAAGGTCATGCCCAGACAGCCCGTCGCGCTTCCGTGGTGGTCGCGGATCCTGCTCATCGTGGGGTCAATGTTTGCCGTTGTTCCGCTCATCATGGTGGTCGACACGATAGGCGTCTTCGGCTCGATGATCCTCCCCTATGCTTGGCTTCTTGTCGCGTCCGTCGTCATCGAACGACTCCGCGGCGGCAACCATGTCACGTTGGGTCTGCCACTTCATGCATCGTCACTGCACCATGTTGGCAAGGGGGCTTTGTCGGCCCTGGGAGCCGTCGCAGCCGTGGTACTTGTGATCGTTGGAATCGGTGGCACGTGGACGGTAGATCTTCGATTGCTTGACACGCCCGTGCTTGCAGTGAGCTCTGTGGGTCTGACGGTGATGCTCGCTGCCGGCGAGGAGCTGCTGTTTCGCGGCGTCGTCTTCCAGGCACTGCATGAGCGCTTCGGTGCCGCCACTGCCGTTCTTGCCACGTCGGTGCCATTTGGTCTGGCCCACCTGGCCAACCCTGACGCAGGCGCGATCAGTACCATCAACACGATCATGGCCGGTGTCGCCCTCGGAGCTATGGTCACGACCTATCGATCACTATGGGTCGCCATCGGATTTCACGCCGCATGGAACGTAGGTGTTGCCGCCGCCGTCGGTCCGCTCAGCGGCTGGGACATGATGCCATTTCGTTTCGCATCCGTTGATACGACCATGCTGGACCAGTGGCGTTGGCTGGTTGACGGACCCTATGGCATCGAAGAAGGAGCCATGACGACCATTGCCTTGGTGATCATCGTCATTGGTACACTACGATCCAATCGGTATGATGCCGTTGTCGAAGCAGCACGGTATCGACGACTGTTCGGCGAGCAGCGCAGAACGTACACGCCTCTTTCCGCTGCTTCGTCAGTACAGCCTGAAGTTCCACAATTGACACCGGATGATGAACGCATCTGACGTTGCACGTATCCTGTTTCCTCGCTTGATGGTCATCGCTGCTGCATGCATCGTGAGCACCGGCAACGCACATGCGCAATGGGTTGCCATGTCGCAGGAGGCAGACAGTATCATGCAGATGGGGATCCGGAACATCTACAATGTGCAGTTCGAGGCGGCGCACGATAACTTCACCAAGGTGATCGCACTCGATCCGACCAATCCGGCCGGCTACTTTCTCGATGCGATGATCGACTGGTGGAAGGTCAACATCGCGCAACGTCGACGCACCTACGATCAGTCATTCATCGACAAGATCCAACGCGTGGTCGACGTATGCGATCGGGAACTCGAGAAGGATCCGCAAAACCTTACGGCGCTGTTCTTCAAAGGCGGAGCTCTTGGCTTCCGCGGCAGGTTCTACGCCATGCGCGAGAGCATGGTGAATGCCGTGAACGACGGACGCATTGCCCTCGAAATGATGAACGAGTGCAAGAAGATCGCTCCCGCCAATCACGACATCATGCTGGGCACGGGCACGTACAACTACTTCGCGGCCATGATCCCCGAGAAGTATCCGCTGGTGAAGCCGCTGATGGCGCTCTTCCCCGGTGGAGACAAGGATCTTGGCATCATGCAACTCGAAGCAGCGGCGCGCACGGCGCGTTATGCCCGCGTCGAAGCCTCGGTGGTGCTTCTGAATGCCTTCTATGATTTCGAGAAGGATCCCGTCCGAGCCATGCCCATTGCCAAGGACCTGCACGAGCGATTCCCCGACAATCCGTACTTCCATCGGTATATGGGGCGGTGCTACGTACAGTTGGGTCCGCTCGACACCATGGAGCTGATCTGGCGTGACGTCTTGCTGAAGTATCTCGATAAAAAGTTTGGCTACGACAATCCGACGGCTCGCGAGGCTTTGTACTACATCGGTGTGGCTCGCATGATCCGCGGTGATTACGACATGGCGCTGAAGTACTTTTACAAGTGCGACGAGGCATGCCGCTCGCTCGACGAAGACCCCTCGGGCTTCATGACAAAGGTGAATATCAAGATTGGCAACGTCTACGATAAGCAGGGCAAGCGAAAGCTTGCCATCAAGCAATACGACAAAGTACTGTCGTGGTCTGACCGTAACGGTTCACACGACGAAGCACGTAAATACAAGGAGCAACCGTACCGGTAGAGCGTTGTAGATTTCGACAACCGCGCCACATCGTACACGTCAGGCGCATCCCACGTCACACATCAGGGGTTGTCGAATGTTACCGCATCGTTTCTTCATGTTCACGCTTTCGTGCTGCGTTGGCATCATCATCGCACAGCACGACGCCACGTCACAAAGTCAGGGCGGTCGCGCAGGCTTTGGATTCAACGCCGGTACGGCGAAGTACCTTGGCGACTTCACGGATAACTCATGGTGGCTGGGCGGCGACCTGTTCGTACGCTACAACGTCCTGGATTGGTTCTCGCTGCAGGCACAATTCGGCTATGCCAATCCTAGATTCCGTATCGATGCCAACAATGCCGTGTCCAAGTACACAGACTACTTCGGTGTGAAACCCGACGGCACGACGAAGACCATCGGCGACAGGTTCCCGAACGGTACGATCATCTCGGATGATGCAGAAGATCGTCGTAACAACACACGCATCTTCTCATACGAGCTGATCGCCTCGGTCAACCTGCTGTCAGACCAACCCTTCGTGCCCTACGTCTTCGGCGGTGTTGGCATGATGAACTTCCAGGTGCGTCCCGGTCTTGCCGGCGGTGCCGGCCTTGGCCTTGTCGAGCCC
>VFFB01000027.1 GCA_018882585.1 Candidatus Kapaibacterium sp. | reverse complement strand
GAGCCCACGCGACGGAGCACGCACGCACGCTCCACGAGCCCACGCGACGGAGCACGCACGCACGCTCCACGAGCCCACGCGACGGAGCACGCACGCACGCTCCACGAGCCCACGCGACGGAGCACGCTGAAGCGTGAGCCCACGCTGAAGCGTGGGCTTATCCTATATTGTGGGATGCTCAACACGTTGATGGTCTGTATCGTGGGTGTTCTGTGTGTGTCGACGGTGCACGCGCAGCTTACACCGCCGGTGCTGGTGGGTTACTGGCATAACTGGAACGATGCCAACGCGCGATATATCGATATCGACTCCGTCGATGATCGGTACAACGTCGTGACGGTTGCGTTTGCGCTTCCGGTGTCGAACACCGACATGACGATGACGTTCGTTCCAGACCGTGGGACGAAGCAGCAGCTGAAGCAACGGATACAGCGTTTGCAGGATAACGGTACGAAGGTGCTGATCAGCGTGGGCGGCGCGACGGCCTATGTCGATCTTACAACGGTGGCCAACCGCGATGCGTTTGTGACGTCGATGAAGACCATTCTGGTAGACTATGGTTTCGACGGCATGGACGTCGACATCGAGCATGGCCGGTCGATCCTGATCGAAGGCGGTACCGTCGCTGCGCCACAGAACATCGCTCAGACACACCTGATCGAAGCGATCCGAACGATCATGGCCGAGTACCGCACAACGTTCAGTCGCAAGATGGTACTGACGTTTGCGCCAGAGACGGCCTATGTGCAGGGCGGCATGTCCGGCTTCGGCAATATCTGGGGCGGATACCTGCCCATCCTTGACGCACTGCGAGACTCGATCGATCTGTTGCACGTGCAGCTGTATAATAGCGGCACGATGTACGGGATCGACAACAAGATCTATGCGCAAGGTACCGTCGACTTTATCGTTGCCATGACCGAGGCCGTCATCAAGGGCTTCGATACGCGTGGGGGCGGACGGTTCGCCGGATTTCCTGCATCCAAGGTTGCCGTCGGACTGCCCTCAACGACAAATGCTGCGGGCGGTGGCTACGTTGACTCGGCGCAGATCGACTCGGCCGTGACGTATCTGCTGCACGGTGGTACAAAGCCCGGCACCTATACGCTGCGCGATTCCTCGGGCTATTCTGACCTGGCCGGCATGATGACGTGGTCCATCAACTGGGATTCCGTAGGTGCCAACAATAGGTCATACCCATATGCCGCAACGTACGAAGCGTTGTTCGGCCCGCCGCCCATTCCCACGCCGGATCAGGTGGCCCTCATTGCCCCCTTTCAAGACCAGTTTCTAACCGAGAATAGGACACTGCTGCGATGGTATCGGGCAAATCCCGCCGTCGATGCCTATCACGTTGAAGTGCGTGATGGCGCAAGGGTCATCGTTTCTGATACGACCGTGCGCGACACAACATTTTCTATGGCCATCCTGACGCCGGCCAGTACATACACGTGGAGGGTGCGTGCGCGGAACGTCAGCGGCTGGGGTTCATGGAGCACGCAACGCACGTTCCGCTCGGTTCCGTATCCGGGTGTCGTTGTCATGCTCGAGCCGACAAACCGTGTAACCCTTGCTCAAAACGAATCTAGGTTGGTATGGGGCAAGGCTGTACCCGGTGTGCTGGAGTATCGACTGCAGATGCTTGATGCGAAAGGCGCCATGGTGACCGACAGTCTTCTGACGGACACATCGCTGCATGTAGTGCTCAAGCCTGCATCGACATACTCATGGCGCGTGCAGGCGCGGAATGTCTCGGGATGGGGGCCGTGGAGTGACCTCTGGACATTCTCGTCTGTGCCATATCCGGATACGGTACGTCTGACCGCACCTGACAACCAGGTCGTGATCCCTGCCGATAGCGTGGAATTGCACTGGCACAAGGGTACATCGGGCATTGTGGCCTTTCAACTGGAAGTATACAACGACAGTAAACTGATATACAGTGATACGGCAGTCGCTGATACCAGCATCTTGCTGCGATCGCTGGCTTGTTGCTCGATGCATGCGTGGCGTGTACGTGCTCGCAACGTCTCGGGCTGGGGCCCATGGAGCAAGCCGTGGCAGTTTGAATCACTGCCACCACCGAGTGTGGTCGACATCGTATCGCCCGCAGCGAATGCAACCGTGCATGTAGACAGCATTGTTGTGTCATGGAATGCAGCCACACCGAAGGTCCTTGCGTATCGCATGGAAATCTATCGGGATACGGCAATGCTGTATTCGGACTCTACGATAACAGAATTGCAACGACGACTAGACATGCTCGAGGTCGACAAGATGTATTCCATTCGCATGCAGGCCGGGAATGCAAGTGGCTGGGGACCATGGTCGGCGATGCGATCGTTCACGGTCGTTCGTACACAGACGTCATCCGTGGCGGATAATGTGCTTCGGAACGGGCTGACGCTCTATCCTAATCCAGTGTATGATGTCCTGACCGTACATCGCAGGTCGCAGTCTCGCACTCGGTTTGCGCTGTATGACATGCGTGGCACAGAAGTAATAGATGTCATGGTCGAACACGGACAACACATATTGCGTCTTGACTGTTCGGGTCTACCATCTGGCTTGTATGTCCTGCGATCGGATGATGCGGCCATGCTGGTTGTTAAAGCGAAGTGAGCTTACTCCAACAGAGCCCATAACGATCACATCATGCTATTGCATATGGCAGACCCAAGAGTTGATGCGTATTTACAGAAGGCAAAGCACTGGGGGCCTGTCATGGCCCGCATCTGTGTTCTGCTTCGAACCACCGAGCTCGAGGAGACACTCAAATGGTGGCAGCCATGTTATGTGCATGAAGGCGAGAACGTCCTGATCGTGAGTGAGTTCAAACACCACTGTTCAATCGGCTTCTTCAAGGGGGCGTTGATCAACGACACGCATGGGCTCCTGACAGTACCCGGTCCAAACACGCAGTCGTCTCGAACAATGCGATTCACAAGCGTCGAACAGGTCGAAGCTGCCCAGGCCATCATCCGCGATTACGTGCAACAAGCCATGCAACTCGTCGAAGCAGGAACGAAGGTCGTCTTTGCCAAGCGGGCTCAGCATGCACTGCCGATCGAACTCGAACACGCATTCGCCAGGGATGAACCACTCAGAACGGCATTTAAGGCGCTGACGCCCGGCCGCCAAAACGCCTACATCCTGCACTTCGCAGGTGCAAAGCAGTCTGCAACACGCACGTCCCGCATCAATGCGTGCCGGGAGCGGATTCTGGCGGGGAAGGGGCTACGGGACGAGTACTGAGAGTCCGACGTGCCAACACATTGCGGCAGAGCTAATTCCTCAGCGTGGGCTCGTACGTCGAATGTGAGCTCATGTCGTTTGGATGGGCTGACACGATGAACATCGGCAATGTATGCCCAGAGCTCTCTTTCTATTTCGATGACGTTGTGTGGTGCCAAGAAAGACTCTGCCGATTCACCGTATAGTACTACATCGAATCGCTACACTCACTGAACGTACGTCAGTTCAACGACAACGCCTGGGGCAGACGTTCTGGTGTTATTCGGAATCTGGTAGCCGGCTGAGACGATTGTCGTTGGAGTGACCTTATAAGCTCCGCCAACAATGAGGTTGCTCAGAGCAGTTTGACCTGTGATATAGTCTGACTGCAGATAGAACCGGTCGCGAAGAACTTCATACTCAAAGCCCCCCTGCACACCAACGCTGCGGTTGTGAGCATTGAAGCGAGATTCGCTGTCGAAGTAATTGTCGTTGCCAGCAAACAGTCCTAGAATGACTTTGAGTCGATCAGCGTGCAGCCGATTATTCAGGTATGCGTAACATTCATAGCGCTGCAGTTGTCGAGGCAACAGAAGTTGTCCACCGAGTGATACTTCGTACCATCCTGCCACGGTGAACTGACGCTGAGCATTGAACCCGAGTGAAGGAAAAACTGGCTGTTCGTCTGCAGGACTAGCAATGAAGCGATGGTCTACGTAGTCGTAGGTGACGCCAAAGAGATTGACACCGAGTTCAGACTCGTGTCCGAGGCCATAACAGAACGTCGTGTTACTGACGCAGCTGCCAGAGTAAAGATTAAACTGCTGTTGCAGGAACACCTTGTTGCATTCGGTGATCTCTGAACTGGGTACGTTGAAGAAGTTCTGCTGGGCAACCAAGCCACAGGGCAGGACGATGAAGGCGAGTAAAAGGAGATTGCGCATCGTTCAGTCTTTCTGGTCAGTTCAACCTGGATCGGCTGCAACATAACCACCCGGCACTTTCGTAACCGCGTCGCGTCGTGACCCCCGCCTGCGCTCCGCCCGATCGGTCCGATAACCCATAGGCCAAAACAAAAAGCCCACGCTCTGCGTGGGCTTTTTGTGGCTTCTGGTTGTACACCGTACGGGACTCGAACCCGTGTTACCGCTGTGAAAGAGCGGTGTCCTAACCTCTAGACGAACGGTGCATTTCTCTTTTTCAGAGCCACAAAGATACAGAAAATTGGATTGTGGACAAGTCGGAAAGGGGCAAGGCGCGGCTTGTGGGTATTGCGGGAGAGCGCCGTCCGGCATCTGGCTATCTTTGCCGCATGAACGTCATCGGCATTACCGGAGGTATCGGCAGCGGGAAGTCCGCCGTGGCAGCCATGTTGCGCGAACAAGGCTGGACGGTGTACGCATCCGACGAAACGGCGCGCATGCTGATGGAAACCGACGCCGACCTGCAGCAGGCCGTCGTGGAGCTGCTTGGGCCCGAGGCACGCAAGACCGACGGGACGTTGGACAGACCCTTCATCGCCGGACAGGTGTTTGGGCCAACGCCCGAGCATGCACGGCGCCGCGAGGCGCTCGACCGGCTGGTGCACCCGCGCGTGCTGCAGCACCACCTTGATATGCTGGAGCGGCACCGCGCAGAGGGACTGCCCCTCGTGGCTATCGAATCAGCGCTGATCTACGAGGTTGGCCTCGACGAGGCATTCGACTACATCATTCTGGTTGACGCGCCGGAAGAACTCCGCATCGCCCGCGCCATGGAACGCTCGCGGCTGCGCCGCGAGGATGTCCTGGAGCGGATCGCTGCACAAGTGCCAGCCAAGGACGTGCGGGGCTTGGCCGACGTCGTGATCGATAACGATGGGTCGCTGCAGGACCTCCAACGGTCCGTCAATCTGGCCGCTCTGGTCATCGGCTCGATGCCCGATGCCGAAACTCGGGCCGACACCGAAAACGCGTAAACCACCCTTCATTCGTCATTGGCGTTTCCATAGTTTTGTCATGCCCGTCAAGCACGACAGGCGCAACCCTCCCATCCCATACTTAGGTGTTTCAATCATGGCACATCCGGTGCATCTCAGCGACGATACCTTCCAAGCACACGTCGACAGCGGCGAACTGCTCCTCGTGGATTTCTGGGCCGCATGGTGCGGACCCTGCCGTGCCATCGCCCCCTTGATCGATGAACTTGCCAACGAGTACGAAGGCAAGGCAACCATCGCCAAGGTCGATGTCGATAACAATCCGCGCGTGGCCATGCAGTATGGTATCCGCTCGATCCCGTCACTGCTGATCTTCAAGGGCGGTAAGGTCGTTGATACCATCGTCGGCGCCGTTCCCAAGACGATGATCGCCGATAAGCTGAACCAACAACTGAACTGATTACGACGCTCATGGCACGTCCCGCATTACTTGCCGAAGATGAGATCGTCGAACATTGCAAGGACCTTCCCCTGTGGCGCCGTGATGGCGCCACAATCGTTCGCGAGGTACCCTGTTCTGACTTCGCCGCGGCCATCGGCCTGCTGAATGCCGTGGCTCTGCTCGCCGAAAAGGCCGATCATCATCCGGACCTGCTGGTCTATGGCTGGAACAAACTCCGGATCACACTGTCCACCCACGACCAGGGCGGACTTACGATCCTGGATGTGCGACTGGCCAAAGCGATCGATGCACTCAAGTTCAATACGCTTGCCTAACCACTTCGCCACTGCACACGGAATAGTAAACATGTCAACCATTACCGATATCGTTGCCCGCGAGATCCTCGACTCGCGCGGAAATCCCACCGTCGAAGTCGATGTCCTGCTCGAAGACGGATCATTTGGCCGCGCCGCTGTGCCGTCGGGCGCCAGCACCGGTGAACACGAAGCCGTGGAACTGCGCGATGACGACGCCACACGCTTCATGGGCAAGGGCGTGAGCAATGCCGTCGAATTCGTCGATACCGAGATCGCCGAGGCACTGATCGGTATGGATGCATCGGACCAGCGTCAGATCGACCGTGTGCTGGTCGAGCTGGACGGAACACCAAACAAGGCCCGCCTTGGCGCAAACGCCATCCTTGGCGTATCGCTGGCTACGGCTAAGGCCGCAGCCGAATACCATGGTCTGCCCCTGTTCCGCTACATCGGCGGCGTACACGCTACAATGCTTCCCACGCCCATGATGAACATCCTGAACGGTGGACGTCATGCCGACAACAACGTCGACATCCAGGAATTCATGATCATGCCCGTTGGCGCAACGTCGTTCAGCCACGGCCTGCAGATGGGTACCGAGATCTATCACACGCTTAAGGCCGTCCTCAAGGCCAAAGGCCTCTCAACCTCGATCGGTGATGAAGGGGGCTTCGCTCCCTCACTGGCGTCGAACGAACAGGCGCTGGACATGATCATGGAGGCGATCCTGAAGACGGGGTACGAGCCCGAGCAAGACGTGGTACTGGCACTGGATGTGGCCGCAAGCGAGATGTTCAAGGACGGTGCATACCACATGTACAAGTCCACCAAGGAACAACGCTCGGCCCAACAAATGGTGGATTGGTATGCGTCCCTCTGCGAACAGTATCCCATTGCGAGCATCGAAGATGGCATGGGCGAGAATGACTGGGAAGGCTGGAAGCTGCTGACTGATAAACTTGGCGATCAAATCCAGCTGGTGGGCGACGATCTCTTCGTGACCAACGTGGACTTCCTTGCACGCGGTATCGCCGAAGGCGTTGCCAACTCCATCCTTGTAAAGGTCAATCAGATCGGTACGCTCAGCGAGACGCTCGACGCCGTGAACATGGCGCATCGCTACAGCTATAGCAGCATCTTGTCGCACCGCTCGGGCGAGACCGAAGACGTGACCATCGCCGATATCGCCGTGGCCGTGGGCTGCGGACAGATCAAGACGGGAGCACCTTGCCGTACCGACCGCGTGGCGAAGTACAATCAACTGCTCCGCATCGAAGAGATGCTGGGCGAAGATGCCGAGTACGCCGGCGATACAACCATCGCTTAACGACCAACCTGCACACAGTACATCATGAGCAACTCCATCGTTTTCGGAACCGACGGCTGGCGTGGCGTCATCGCCCGCGACTTTACGTTCGACAACCTGACACTGGTGGCACATGCCACAGCCAGGTACATCAAGGGCATGAAGGTAGCCAAGCCGTCCGCCGTCATCGGCTACGATACACGATTCCTCTCGCGCGAGTTCGCCACCGAAACAGCTCGCATCCTGGCATCGTACGGCATCGTGGTCTATCTGACGGATTCGATCTCGTCCACACCGCAGGTGTCCTTCCACACCAAGCAGAAGGGGGCATCGCTGGGCGTGGTGATCACGGCCAGCCATAACCCGCCGATGTACAGCGGCTTCAAGGTGAAGGCCAGCTTTGGTGGCCCTGCCATTCCGGAGCAGATCGCCGAGATCGAACAGGAACTTGCCAACCTGAAGGGCGTCGCACCAAAGACGTCGCTCAAGACCTACGACGAGTACGTCAACAGCCGCGCCATCAGGCCCTTCGATGCGAAAGAGGCCTACCTGCGCTACCTGCGGAAGAAGCTCGACCTTGAGGCGATCCGCGCTGCTAACCTGAAGATCATCTACGATCCCATGCACGGCGCCGGCATCAACTTCATGCAGCGCATCCTGCCCGACATCATCGAGATCCACGGTGACTACAATCCGTCGTTCGGCGAGGTCGATCACCCCGAGCCCATCGCCGAATGTCTTGCCCCGCTGATGCAGACCGTGCGCAAGAAGAAGGCCGACGTTGGCATGGCCACCGATGGTGATGCCGACCGCATCGGCATGGTTGATCATACCGGTGCCTTTGTCGACTCGCATCGCATCTTCATGTTGCTGATGAAGTATCTGTACGAGCACAAGAAGCGTCGTGGTGCCGTGGTCAAGACCGTATCGCTTACGTCCATGGTAACGGCCTACTGCGAGAAGAAGGGCATTCCCGTGTACGAAACGCCCGTCGGCTTCAAGTACGTTGCCAAGTACATGTCGCAGGAAAAGATCCTGATCGGCGGCGAAGAATCCGGCGGACTCGGAACGTCGCTGCATATCCCCGAGCGTGACGGCGTGTTCAACGGACTGCTGCTGCTGGAGATGATGGCGACGACGAAGAAATCGCTGAAGCAGCTGTGCGACGAGCTGGACGAAGAGTTCGGTCCGCACCGCTATCGCCGCAACGACGTCCACGTAACCGAACAGCAGAAGAAGGCCATCCTTGCCGCATGCAAGCGCCTGCCCACGAAGCTTGGCCGCTACAATGTGATACGGCACGACACGCGAGACGGCTACAAGTTCTACGTCGACAACGGCTGGCTGCTTATCCGTGCATCAGGCACCGAGCCGCTGATCCGGTTCTATGCCGAAGCAGAATCGCTTGCCAAGGTGAACGAGCTACTCGAAGAAGGACTGAAGCTCAAGTAATGACGGTGCGGCGCGGTCGCGGTCGCTGACGACAGGTGCATCCGTATGCCACGCGATACCCAGGGCCGGGTCGAGCGGATTGACCGAGCCTTCACCGGCGGCATTGTAGTATGCCGTGCACTTGTACACGACGTGCGCTTCGTCGCTCACGACGCAGAAGCCGTTGGCAAATCCCGGTGGGATGTAGATGATGCGACCGTTCTCTTCCGAGACGTCGATCGATACATGCTGTCCGTACGTCGGCGAACTCCGTCGAATATCAAGTTCCACCAGTTGGATACTGCCGCTGATCACGCGCAGCAGTTTGCCCATTGGCGGGTCGTGCTGATAGTGCATGCCACGAATCACGCCGCGCGTCGAACGCGAGTGATTGTCCTGCGGGAAATCCTGCGGCAAATCCAGCGCTGCAAACTGGTCGGCACGGAACGACTCCATGAACCATCCTCGATGGTCGGTGTAGCGCGGAGTTCGGATGACGACGATGTCGCCAAGCAGTCGTTCTTCGATCGTAAACGGCATTACAGAACGTTATGCGTGAAGGGTCTCGGCCCGGAGGGGGTACTTCTTGCGCGCGGCATCGAATGTGCCCACCGTCGGTGATGCAAGATAGGCCTTTGCAAAGGCTTCTGCATCCAGGTCGATCGGACGTCGCTCAAGCAGCAGTTCCGCCAGGGCGTCGGCATCCCATGGAAGGTCGCTCTCGTCTGCCGCGGCAGCGAACGTGTCCAGCAGGTTCATCGACAGACCCATCAGATGAATGTAGGCCGTCGCGACATCCATTGCCCCTTGCTCCTTGGCATTGATGGTATATCCGGCAACATGTGGTGTGGCGATCAGACAACCGCTGACATGGGCGGGAAGGGGCAATGGTTCGCCGGGCCAGACGTCGAGAACGAGCCGGCCGTTCGGCCGCGCCAGAAGGATGTCGATGGCCTTGGCCGTGCAGACCTCGCCGCGACTGGTGTTGATCACAAGAACGTCGTCGCGGATCAGCGATGCGTTGTCGGCGTTCAACATGTGGTACGACGGAAAAGGCTCGTCGTGGTGAAGGCTCGGGTGAAATGTGATGATGTCGGCCGTACGAAGCAGCTCGTTGAACTCTACGTGCCGATCCTGCAGACCGCCGTCATAGGCCAGCCGCACCGGGTCGTAGATGATGACGCGGGCGCCAAGGCGTTCTATGTACCGAGCAACAAGCGTGCCGACGGCACCGTAGCCTACCACGCCGACCGTTGCATTGGCACAGTCGATGCCGTCGTACAGCACTGCCGTCACCACATACTCGGCAACGGCATTGGCATTCGAGCCATGGGCACTTGCGAACGTAATGCCAAGGTCGGCAAGAGCGTCGACATCGACATGATCGGTACCGCTGGTGGCCGAGGCCACGAACGAAACACGCGTGCCTTCAAGCAAGGCACGATCGACGCGGGTTGTGGAGCGTACAAATAGGGCAGTGGCCCTGTAACGAATCAGATCGTCACGGGTGAGCGCCCGACCGTCGAACGTGCGGACGGTGTCGACGGAGGCAAAGACGTTGGAGAGAAGAGGTATCTGGTCGTCGATCAACAGCATCTCAACGGCGCAGTAGCAGCGTCCCGATAGTCATACAGTTGATGGTTACAACTGCATGATACGAACCGGGCGGACAACTGCCAGCACCAAAAACGCGACCGTCCCAAACCACCGACGCTGCATCCTCTGCCGAACCGCGCCAGACAGTCCGTCCAAGCACGTCTGTGATCGCAACGGAAATTCGGGATGGCTCCGATGCTCTGAAGGTGACAGCGTCGGTGAACGGATTGGGGTAGAGCTCGAACGACGATCCTGATTGTTCTGCGACCGAGGACGCGACGGCCGTTCCGTAGATGACGTAGACGAAGGGCTCATCGATGCCTTTGACCTTGATCCTCAATCTGTCTTCGAACGAACCTAGTTCCGTAGGCAGAAACCCCGTCATGACGTCGATGGATGACTTCGGCAGCACAACGAGCGGTAATCGCCACTGGGCATTGAAGAAATTGTTCGTCCATCCATCGTACCAGACGTTCTCGATGGTAAGCGGGGCATCGCCGTCGTTGGCAATGGGAAAGCGGCCGAACGACATCTCGCCGACCATGCCGTTCATGGCGACGGTATCCTGCAATGCACGGTACTTGGGCTGAGCACCTTCGGCAACGGGGACGAGTTCAATGATGGCGTCATCACCCTCCAGCGGGAAGGGCTCATACTTCCCTTGGTCCTGGTTGGTGGTCGTCAGGAAGATGCGGCCGCTCTTGGTCACAAGGATGGCGCGTAACCGTCCCGCGGCAAAGGGCAGGATGGGGATGGTCTCGACAATTTTGGTACGAGCACTGTCGAACTTCAACTGGAACAGCGTACTCTGCTTGAGCGAAACCAGCAGCAGCGAGTTCTGCAGTACGGGATAGAGGTCGTGATTGTAAAACACCAGCTCGCTGACGCCGTAGGTTACCTCGCCCGTCGACCAGACGGGTTCGATCGAACTGTACTTGCGGCAGGAATCACGTTCGTCGGGAGTATCGCACGGACCCTCCGAAAAGGGCCATCCATAGTTGCCGCCCTTGAAGATCTCGTTCACCTCGTCTTCGATCACACTGCCATGTTCGGCCGTAAAGATGCGTCCGTCCGGCAGCATCGTTACGCCCTGCTGATTACGGTGTCCAAGCGACCAGATCGGACTTCCGGGAATGGGATTGTCTTCGGGAATGGATCCGTCAAGGTTGAATCGCAGCAACTTCCCACGTAGTGACGTCGGATCCTGCGCCTTCTCGGGCCAGTCGCCATCACCCATGGTCACAAACAGCTTGTTGTCGTTCGAGATCATCATCCGGCTTCCCTGGTGGATGTAGCCGGCAGTATCGATCTCGACAAGTCGCAGCGGCTCGACAAGCGAGTCGTTGCGGAACGTGAATCGTGCGATAACGCGCTTTGATGCCGTATCGCCCTTCAGTACGTAGCCCACGTACACATAGGGTTCGGCCGGAAATTGCGGATGCATGACAAAGCCAAGCATGCCGTTTTCAATGGTCAGCTCCACGGAATCGCGCAGGTCCAGCAGGACCTTCTTTTCGCCCGTGACGGGATCAAGGCGGCTGAAGATGCCGCTCCGCTCCGTGACCCAGAACTTGCCATCATCGTCAAGGTCGATCTCCCACGGGATGGCCAGACCTTCAACAATGCGGTTGTAGGTAAAGAGCTCCTGCGCGCCAACATTCGAAGCGGCGCATACCAGGATACTCAACGCGATCAGTGATGTTAGCCGGAGCAAGTCGTCTCTTCTGATATGGTACGAAGAAGTGCGAACGCGGCGCAAATTACGAAAGTGTTACGGCCGAGACCCGTATCGGGGTAGCACGATGCGCAGTCCATCCACCGTCCACCGCGGTCTGATCGCGACCGTTGCCCGAATGGGCAGCATGGGTTCGCCAAACGACCAAGGTTCTTCGGTACCCGCATCGAACAGGCCATTGCCGTTCACATCGACGAAGGCATCAAAGCCATAGGTGGCAGGGGGCAGGGCATCGACCGTGACGGAGTCGGCATCGCGGACCACGATGCTACGCACGGGGCGCCTCTTCTCGTCAAGGCACCGCATGACGTACGATGCTGCAATGCGCGCCTCGTCGATCACCTTGCCATTGGCCGTTCCCGGGTCGATACGCTCGGCCGTGGTGAACATGCGACGTAGCGTCGTATCGGCCCCTGCATCCACGCGAAGCGTGTAGGCCGTAGCAGGGGCCAGCGGAGTCGCCGTGCGGATGTCAAGGCGTGCGCCACGCATTGTCGCGTCGACGGGCACAACGGCGCTGTCGCGCCGAAGGCTGACGTTGATGGGCGACGACGCATCGGCCGGACGGTCGAGCAGGATGGTGACCGCCAGGGGCAGAGGAACGTTGCGGGCACTGTCGGCCATGCTGATGCTGCGAATGCGCTGACGGGCGTCGTAGGGCGTAGCCGAGGCGCTGAAGGTCTGCGCCGCTGTGTCGATCATGGTCAACCCGGCGCTGTCGCGTACTGCCCCGGCTTGTACCCGCAGGGTATAGCGGCCGGCGCGCAGCGCCGCAGTCGTCCGCACGGCCATCACGTCGGCACGGTCGGCAACGTTCCACACGGCGTCGACAGCTTGTGGTACTGCCAACGAATCGACGATACTGACGGCGTCGACCAACAGGGCCGACGAGTCGATCTTCTCGCTGAAGGTCACATGAATCACGCGCTCGTTGAGCGCGCGCACGCGCGTGATCGTTGGCGGCACGCGGTCACGGGCGAGTGCCAAGGTCATTGTCACGGTATCGGTGCTGCCCTGCACGATCACGGCATCGCGAGTGGCCGTGCCAAGGTCTTCGCCGGCATCGACTGTGCCGTTGCGATTCGCGTCGCGCACGGCCAGCAGACGGTAGCGTCCGTCGGCAAGACCGCGTACGGTGAACGCACCCGTCGACCCGATGGGAATGCGGTATCGCGCCGGCGTCCGCCGCGGAGCGTAGGCCGTGTCGGCAGTTGTGTCGGCCTGCATGCGCTGACAAAAGACGACCGCATTGTCCAGCGACGCCCCCTGCACCATCCCTGTCACACTGCCGGTATCAATGTCGACACCGGTCGAGAAAATGATGCCATAGGCCGAGACGGGGCGGTTGCCGCGCACGTCGGACCATGCCGTACCTAGGGTGACGGAATAGGTGGTGTTCGGGAGCAGGGGCTCAAGGAAGGCGATGCTGATCTCGTTGCCGGCATACGATGTGCGGATACGCGTTGCCGGCTGCACGGTGATGGCCTGCGTGACAGACCGGTCGACGTACGTGCTGAAGCGCAGGTCGACAGATGTGCCGCGGAACGACGTTGTGCCTGATGCCGGCATCGACCCGACAAGCGTGGGCGGCGTGGTGTCACGCGGACCTCCGTCGGGCGCAACCTTAAAGGCACAGCCACTAATGACCGTGCCAAGCGTTGTCAGGGCTATAACAAGCCCAAGGCGTAGAGCTGGCAGCACAGGACAAATCTACGGCGGCAGCGGCCGTATCTTTGCCCCGTGTCGAAGCAACTCCTACACATGTCGCCCCGCCTGCGCACGGTCTGGCAACTGATCGTCGATTTCATCGACATCACGGAGCGCCGCCACATCTTTTTGTTGGCCTCGGGCATTGCCTTTAACCAGCTGCTGTGCTTGATCCCCTTTGTGCTGGTGGCCATCAGTGTGGTCGGAGGCATGCTCGACGAAACGTCGACCAAGGAGTCTGTCCGTCAGGCACTCTCTAGCGTCATGCCCGACGGAATAGAGGCCACGGAGACCATCTCGCATGTGATCTACGAACTGTCGGCCGTGTTCAGCTACAGCACGATCGCCGGCTGGATCGCCGGCTTCATCCTGCTGTGGACCTCGTCGGCCCTGTACAGTTCGATGCGCACAGGCCTGAATGCCATCTTCCACATCGAGACGCCCAAGATCTTCATCATCTACAAGCTGAAGGACATGGCGTTCACGATCATCACCGTGGTGCTGATCGTGATCACGACATTCATCAGTCCGGCATATACGCTGGTCGAAGACTTCGGCGCCTGGCTGCTGCCCGACCGAACGGAGAGCTTCATTCTAGGGATCGGTGCGCGACTGACGTCACTTACGTCGACGTTGGTCCTGTTTTTCTTCCTGTACATGTTCGTTCCCAACCGACGTCTGCCATGGCCAATCGTCATCATGAGCACACTGATCTCGGTAGGCCTGTGGGAAGCGGCGCGGGCACTGTTCACGTGGTACGTCAGCGCATCGGTCGCCATCAGTAAGTTCTACGGCGGCTACATCGCCCTTGCCTCGCTGGCACTCTGGGCGTACTACTCATCGTTGATCTTCCTGTTCGGTGCCGAACTGGCACAGTTCATACACCTACGCCGCACGGAGCACCGGTCGCCCGACGCTTAGCGCAGCAGCGTATGCCAATCCAATTTGGAATGCCACCAGCTCATCGAAACGCCAGCTTTCGTTGCCGTAGCGCATCACGGATTTGGCACTCTCTAGGGCGTTTGATACGTTTGCCTGACGAATCCGCCTGCGACTTGGTTTCGCAGGTACACGAGCCGCCCTTAGGCGGCTCGCTGCTTTTTACAGCTTTGTCACGACGTTCTCGAGCCATGAATCGGGTTGCTGTATACGTCGATGGTTTCAATCTCTTTTATGCCTTGCGTGCCGCCAAGGCTAAGTGGTTAAACCTGGGAGCCCTTTGCGATGAGATTTTCACAGATACTGGAACCGTTATCCGGATAAAGTATTTCACTGCTCATGTTGATGGAGACGGCGATCAGAGCCGTCCGGTGCGGCAGCAGGTTTACATTCGTGCGATCTCGACCGATGAAAGAGTCTCTGTATGTCTGGGCTCGTTCATGAGAAAACGTATTGATCGTCCGGTCGAACGATTACTGATTGCACACTCTACCCTTTACCTTCCGGACGCTGTCAGCCAGATCCCGCCCGGCCTGCATACGGTCGTCCAATCTAATGGTGTCGAAAAGGTACTATCCGTATACGACCACTCTTATCCAAAGGAAATCAACCCATCGTATCCAGTATACGCACGAGTATTCACACGCGAAGAGAAAGGATCAGACGTGAATCTGGCAGTAACGATGCTTAATGATGCCTGGCGGGATGAGTACGATACAGCTCTTGTTCTATCCAATGACTCCGATTTGCGCGAACCAGTACGAATGGTCTGCAATGAACTCGGAAAGAAGGTAGTTATCGGCTTTGTACCGCAAGACAGCAACAGGGTAAACGTTAGCGAACGTTTGAAGGACGTCGCATCCGGAGTATTCCACGTCAGATGGTCCATGCTGCGGCGCAATCAGCTGCCTGAAACGGTGAGCACGAGCAACGGAAGCGTCGTTACGAAACCCGTTGGTTGGTAATCGGCAGAAACGGGATATGCATTGGGGTGATGTTCACGGTGTAGAATATCACATCGGGGTATAGGTATTTGCCCGTTCGTCACAACTGAATCCGATACGCTACCGGCCAACAAATCGCCGAACAGGACCCGTGCGAATGCCCACTGAAGGTTTGAGCCGCGCAGCGAGCATCGTGACGCGCACATCGCATGCAGGCTTCGTCCGAGCCCGACGCTTAGCGCAGCAGCGAGTCCCACTTCAGAAAGAGTTCCCATGTTGCCTTGACGTCGCGCAGACAGTATTCGGCGATGTCGTCGATACGTCCGTCGGCAAACAGGTTGCCAACCATGCTGCCGTCGACGCCTTCGGCCTTGGGCGAGACGATACCGAAGGCCTTGGCATAGAAATCGAAGTTGAAGCGGCGCATCGGTCCGGAGTTGCCGCCGCCAAAAAACGAGAGCTGGTCGGCAAGATCAACATGTCCACGATAGCTGAACCGCGTTCCGTCCATCAGGTTGCGTGCAGGCCGAATGCCCAGCAATGCACTGCGCAGCATCAGATAGGGGGCATCGAATCCGCGACCATTGAACGACACCAGTGTGATGCCGGGATACTTCACCAGGGCACGCCAGAAGAAGTCCAACATGGCCACCTCCGTGCCGCGAATGCAGCGGGCACCGCTCGGTAATGTCGAATCCTGCGTGGCATCGCCATCAAGCGTATCATCCACGCAATAGGCTACAGGTGTGGCATTCCATGATGTGCCGTCGCGCTTCATGAACTGCATGCCGATGCAGACGATGCGGCCGGTAAGTGGCGACAAGGCCATCTCGCCGATCTTGCGCTGACGCTCGTCGTCGGTCTGCGCTCCGCGTACAAGGTATTCCTGCTGGGTATGGTCGAACTGTTCGATCGGTTGTCCGATCGTTTCGATATCGAATACCAGATACTGCTCTTCCATGGCGTTGTCCTACGGTAGAATGCCGTCAAGATACATTGTGTTGCGTCCACGCGGGTCCACCAGTCGCGCCTTCTGTCGCAGCGCGCGGAACGTCGTGGTGTCGTTACGTCCCTGCAGTGCATAGATGGCCGACTGTGCGATACCCGCACTTGTCATCTCGCGCATGCCGATGTCGAGTCGTTCGGTGCGGCCACGCAGACTCTCGGCCAGTGTCGAAAGCTGCTGCATGTTTGTGCCCTGCACCGGCGCCGTGCTGCGTTGCAAACGGATCAGTGGGCCAACGGGAACGGCAACGTAGCCGGCGGCAAATCCGGCTTCTTCGCTCAGCAGTTCCGGCGTCACGTAGAGCGGACGTCCGTCGTTGGCGGCAAGCACTGCGTTCAACACGCCCACGAACCGCTCTTGGATGGTCCGTACGGCCCGACGATCCTGGGTGAAGGCCTCACCCTCCGTTTCGAACCGCTCCAGCCATGGCAGAAAGGCATCCGCCGCCCCCTTCACCCCCGACATGGTGGTGGGATAGCGACGCTGCAGGTAGGGCAGGTACCATGTGCGGCGTAAGAGCTCTTTGTCGACAAGCGTGATGTCCGGACGCTCTCCCTCGACCGTTTGCAGGTACCAGAAAGCCGAGCAGAAGTAGTCCCACTGATGCGAGATGATCACGGCATTCGGTTCGGCATTGTCCATCACCCAGCGCGTGTAGGATTCGACGCCCCGGTGTGTGGACCGGTCGTGGTCCGTCCACCCAAGACCGATGCTGATAAGGGGCAAGGCAAGTACGGCGGGGGCCAGCTGCTGCAGACGCTGCGCGTCGAGCAGCCGACGCAGACCGATGGCCATAAACAAGCTTACCACCATGAGTGTCGGCAGGAAGTATGATTCGATGTCTGGGATGGCATAGCCTAACGAGATGCCTAGGTTGCCCATGGCGATCACCAGCAGGCCAAGACCGATACGACGTGCCTTGCCAAGGCCGACGCTGAGGCCTGCACCGAACAGGGCAAGTCCGACGTATAACGTCATGTCCGCAGTGGCCTGGCCCACAATGCCAAGGTTGCGTTTGGCGGCATCGGCATCACTGAAGAGCCATACGCCGAACTGTGTGCCGCGCACGTGGTACCAGAAGTGATGCCACGACGCATGCGTGCCGCCCCAGTCGATGGGCGGATGCTGTCCGCTGCGCAGCGGCAGATAGGCATACAACGCCAGCGCGGCAACGGCAGGGATTACCACGGTGGCCACGGCCTTCCATGTCTTGCGTTCGGCCGGCGTTGGCCATGTCATGATCCACAGCAGCAACAGACCCGGCATCAGGAAGACCGATGAGACGTGATTTGTCAGCATCAGACCGGCATGGATACCGGCAAGGACAGACCACTGCCTGGCACGCGTTGTATCGACCGAACTGCGCAGCGTGCAGAACAGCGTTGATGCCAGCAGCAGGATATTCAGACCATAGACCTCGAATGCCGTTGCCGAGTCCCACGCGATGCCGCCAAATGCAAACAGGCCCACCGCCGCCACGGCGGCAAATGTCGTGGGGCGACCTTGGGCAAAGCCGGCAAGGCGGAGCATGTCGGCTGCGGCAAGGCATAGCATCGTCACCCCGGCAGCAACGACAAGGGCATTCATGATGGTCAGGCCTGTAATGGCCGACGCCCACGGCAGCAGCGTCCATGCATGACCGATCAGCGTGAACAGCGGATAACCTGTGGGATGGGCAATACCAAGCGTGGCACAGGCGGCGGCAAGTTCGCCGGTATCGGTGTAGTACAGGCCCGGTACGCGCGTCAGCAGATAGACGATGGCAGCCACAAGACCAAGTGCGACCGAGGCAAGCGTGTGTTGATTGCGCATTCGGGCAAACTACAAAACCACGCGTTGGTGGCAGACGATGCATGCCTGAAATGCAACGGGGCACGATCGCTCGTGCCCCGGAAGTCATCGTCTTGTTTACAGGTCTGGTCGTGCCGTCGCCTTACCGAACCACGTTGATCGGCTGGCGGTACACCTCGCCCCCTGGCATCGTCAGCATCAGGTGATAGGTGCCCGTGGGGATGTCCGCAACATCAAGGCGGACTGTCGTGCTGTTGTCGACGGCAAAGGTGCGGCGCAGGCGACCTTCGACCGTGTACAGATTGTACGCGATGGCCGAGCGCAGCGATTCGCCTTGCAGCGTAATCACATCCGACGAAGGATTTGGTCCGACGCGTACATCAAGTTCTTCGGCATCGCGAACGCTGGATGTACCCACAAGGAACGTCACGGCATATCGCATCGTGTCGGACGGATTGTCGCGGTCAAACAGCGTGTACACGATCGTGCTGTTCCCTTTTGCGCCATAGGGCACGCATTGTGCCTTGAGCTTCTCGCCCGAATTGCCCGGCATCACGAAGGGATCGCGGTCTTCGGGATACGAGTCCGGATAGCAGATGTAGCAATAGTCGCCAAAGCACATCCGCATGGAATGTTCGGCGACGACGTTGGTGAAGTCCGTCTTGAAGAGGATCGATATGGTCTTCGATGACGTGTTCTGGAAGTGTCCTTCCGACTGCAGCATGCTCTCCGTTTCGGCGCCAGCCTTCGGCGGGTCCTGCCAGTCCAGAACGAAGGACTGTCCGGAAGCAACGGTAGCCCACATGGAGCAGGCAGCAATGGCCAGACGGAGAGACCAGTTTTTCATAGTTTTGATTTCCAAGGGTTAGGGTAGCACGGCAAACTACCAAACATCGGTTTGCGTCACAATGCTGCACTGACCCCACATTCACCGACCTGTTACAGACATGATGCGATTCCTGCCGGCTTTGCTGGTTCTTCTGCTCTGCACCTCGGCCCCGCTTGCGGCCCAGGATGCTCTTCCGGCTGTGAAGCTGCGCAATGTTGCCGGCGAACTCGTGAATACGGCCGATCTGTCCACCGATGACAAGCCCGTCATCGTTTCGTTCTGGGCCACATGGTGCAAGCCCTGCGTCCAGGAACTGATCGCCTACAACGGTCTGCTGGAAACATGGCAACAGAGTTATGGGGCAAGGGTCGTCGGCATCTCGATCGACGATACGCGCAACGCACAGAAGGTGCCGGGATTCGTCAAGGGCAGGAACTGGAAGTTCGACGTGCTGCTCGACGTGAATCAGGACTTTAAGCGTGCCATGAACGTGAACAACGTGCCGCATACCTTCCTTGTGCACAAGGGTAAGGTTGTGTGGCAGCATACGGCATACTCTGCCGGCGACGAGGAAGACCTCGAGGCCGAACTGAAGAAACTTGTCGCCGCACCGGCAGACAAGTGATCTCATGCCGATCGACCCGACCGACCGTCCTGCACACACCAACCGGTCATTGAACAACACGAAGGTTCCCATGCCCATCGCTCTACGCCTGTGCGCAATGGCGCTGCCACTATTGCTGACAACAACGATCGCCTCTGCACAGGGATCTTCGGACGACGTCGGGACGATCTCGGGCAGTATCCAGATGGACGCCCAGTCATACTCCGCCGATTCGGTCATCGGCGCTCCGAACGTGCCCGAGAAGATCCTGTCGAATACGTTCGCCAATCTGATCTACACACGCGGCAAGTTCACAGCGGGCGTCCGCTTCGAATCGTATCAAGGACCGCTGCTTGGCATCGACCCACGATATGCATCGAGCGGCGACGGAACCGGTATCGGCATGCCGTACCGCTATGCGCGTTACGAGGATGACCACGCCGACATCACCGTAGGCAACTTCTACGAGCAATTCGGTTCGGGCATGATCCTGCGCACATATGAAGAGCGCAACCTTGGCTTCGACAACTCAATCGATGGTATCCGCGCGCGCTTCAAGCCGACCGAGGGGCTGCAGGTTACGGGCTTCATCGGACGTCAGCGCACGTTCTTCGACCTGAGCGAAGGCATCATGCGCGGTGCCGATGTGAACCTCGACCTGGGCACGCTTGGCGGAGGCTTGCTTGCCGACGGAATGCAAGCACAGGTGGGAGCAAGCATGGTCAGCCGTTTCCAGGCCGACCAGAACGATTTCCTGAAGTTGCCCGAGAACGTGACGGCGTGGAGTATACGAAGCAACGTGCTCTACGAAGGCTTCACGCTTGATCTTGAGTATGCCTCGAAGATCAACGATCCCGGTGCAACGAATTTCAACTCGTTCAACCCGGGCAATGCGCTTTACGTGGCCACGGCCTATGCGGGCGAAGGCTATGGCGTGAACCTTGCGGCAAAGCGTATCGACAACATGGACTTCCGGAGTGATCGTACGGCGACGGGCAACTTCCAGACGATCAACTTTCTGCCGGCGCTGACGAAACAACACACGTGGCGTCTGATCACGCTCTACCCCTATGCGACGCAGCCAACAGGCGAGTTTGCTTTGCAGGGCGACATCGTCTTCACGATCCCCAAGGGATCGTTCCTTGGCGACGAAGAGACCACCGTGAACATCAACGCTTCGATGATTCACGGCTTAGACACCACGCACATCGACCAGTATGAATACACGAGCGAGTTCATGTGGTCGAGCGACATTCGCGACCTGTACTACCGCGACATCAACATCGAAGTATCGCGAAAGTGGGGTAAGAAGTTCAAGACCACGTTGGCATACGTAAACCTTGACTACAATCAGGACATCGTCGAACGTCGGGCCACTCCCGGCGAACTCAAGTATGGCATCGTCAACGCCAACTTCGTTGTGTTGGAGCTATGGTATACGCCAACGCGCGGACACAGCATTCGCACGGAGTTCCAGTACATGAAGGTTGGCTATGAGGAGGGCATCAAGGCGAAGTCGGCACAGAACGGCGACTGGGTCATGGCTCTGGTCGAATACGCCGTCTCGCCAAGCTGGTACTTCACCGTCTTCAACGAATACAACTACGGAAACGAGAACGAGGCACTGCGGACGCATTATCCCAATGCCTCGGTGGCCTACACCAAGGATGCGCTGCGCATACAGGGCGGATACGGTCGTGTACGCGGCGGCATCCTCTGCGTTGGCGGTATCTGCCGTCCGGTGCCGGCATCAAATGGTTTCACCCTTGGTATGACCTACACGTTCTAAGCACGAGGTACTTCACGATGTTCAAGAGCGTCATCACTGGCTTTGTCGTTTCGTTGCTCCTTATCGGATGCGACGTCATTGAACGACCCTTTACGGAAAACCCCGTTGATCCGGGACCGGACACCGGCGAATACGTCAAGCAGAACATTCTGCTGGAAGACTACACCGGCCATACCTGCGGCAACTGCCCCGAGGCGGCCGAGATCGCAGAGCAGATCGCCGAGTCGTATGGCAAGGACCGCGTCATCGTTGTGGCCGTCCACGCCGGAGGCTTCGCCGATCCGCAACCACCCACGTATGCAGCGGATTACCGCACGTCCGAAGGCACCACATTCGACAACACCTTCCGCATCAGCCGTGCAGGCAATCCCAACGGTCTGGTCAACCGCCTTCCTCGCAACGGCCGCATCATCATTGGCAAGGACCAATGGTCGACCGTGATCCGAGAGCTGATCGATGATACTGCTGCGGTCAAACTTGAGGTTCAACCGTCATACGATTCGTCAACACGAACGATCACCGCTCAGGTTGATATCACATACATGCAATACGGCACTGCCGAGTATCAGCTGGTTGGTGCACTGGTCGAGAACAACATCGTTGGTGACCAGATGGACTATCGCAAGAATCCCTCACATGTCGAAGATTATGTCTTCCAGCACGTCCTGCGTGCTCACATGAATGGTACGTGGGGCGAGCCCGTCTCGTCGATGGCACATGCAAAGGGTTGGAAGACCACGAAGACGTTATCGTATACCATTCCTGCCGACAAGACGTGGGATCCTGCGAACATGGATCTCGTGGCGTATGTTCATCGTCACAACACGACAGGCACCGGTACCCGCGAAGTACTGCAAGTGGTCAAGGCAGCCGTTACGAAGTAACGGCGACGATCAATATCCGATCCTGACTTCGGCAGCACCGAAGAAGAATTCTCCCGGTCTGTTCCCGCCATTGCGATTCGTATAGCCGACGCGCACGTCGGTGAAGACGTTACGAAACACTTCGGCCGAGAACACGGCGTCGATGCGGCGTTGGTACGAGACGTTGCCGCGCAGGAATCGGTTACCCTGCAGGAAGTCAGACTCACCGCGCGTTACATCGCCCCCTACATTGCCGATGAAGGCCGGTGCACCCGGGAACCTGGGATCCTCGCCAACAAGAATGTTGCCAAAGGCATCAAGGATGTTCTCGCCGTGGCGCGTGTAATCGACATCGATGCGGACCGACGTGCGCGGCGTGAACCAGAACGTTGCCTGCACCGCAAGGCGGTCGCTATTGGGCTGCATGTCGTAGCCGGCTGATGCGCCCATGTGCGTGTACGAGGCATTCAGGGTGCGATGCGAATACGTGAATGGCGTGATTCGTGCATACTCGGCCGTCAGCAATAGATCGCGCGTTCCTACGCGCATGGCCTGCGAGATGCCGCCCTGGAATGCAAACTTGTTGTTGTTGCCACGGAACGATGTGTCTCGAAGCGTCGAGAATGCAAGGTCATCGATCACCAGCGTACCGTAAACCATTGTGCCATCAATGGGACGCAAGGCCACGTCAAAAGCCAGCAACGAGTTGTCGGTATCGCTGCGTTGCTTGGTGCCAAGACCGGCCGAGACGAAGAAGGCCAGAGGATTGAGATAGACAAGGTCGATACCACGATTCCAGTAGACGATCATATCGCTGACAGACACGCTCAGCCACGGCCATGGGTCAACAGACAGTCGATGCGTGGCAATGTACTTGCCGGGGACGCTGCGGTTGTTTGTGTCGAGCCCTTCGGCCTGATGATGCGTAAACGTAAACCGGACATTCTTGAACGGAACATCAACCAGGATACCATCCATCGGCGGAGCTTCGATGCTGTGCACAAGGTTGTCGATTGGGCTGAAGCCGAACTGCAGAGCCTCGCGTCCGTACCGCACGCGTAGATGCTCGCTGCGGTACTGCACGTAGCCGATGTAGCGATCGAAGAACGTCTGCTCCTCGGCCACGAACTTGAACGTGCGTCCCAAGGTAGGATCTGTACGCGCGATACGCGCCGACGTGCCGGCAAAGCGCTGTCCATTGGACAGGTCTACCATGAAGTCCCATGTGTCGTCGATCGATCCCATCACGCGCACGGACGGACGTCCAAGCAGAAAGGCCTCGCTGCTGCTGCCGTCATCGGTGGTGCCGGCACGGCCCATCAATGCCCCATCCACCACCATTGATAGCGAGAAGTCGGCATACTTCCACAGATGCCATCTGTCACCGCGGCCATAGTAGTCGCGTGTCCATGCATCGTAGGCCGCATAGGCATCCGTGTGCAAGGAATCAAGGGCTGCATGAAGGGGGCCAGGCCAGACGGCATAGTGGCCGACGCTGGCCGATCCGTTGACGGCGCGCAGCAATGCCGCATCGAGGGAGACGCGTTCGGACTGAACGTCGACGTTCTGAGCAGAGGCGCGCATGACGGTCAGCAGCAGGACCGGCAGCAGGGCAAGACGTAGCGCTCCGGTCACAGCTTCACGACGATGGGTTTGCATTTGCAGATGGCGCCGACGGCACCAAGGTCTTTGGATGCTTCGGCCTCGGTGGCATACTCGCCAACGTGAATCACGTAGACAGTCTTCGACGTCGACACCTTCTTTTCGGATACGCGTGCAAGCATGCGTTTGGCCGTATAGCTTGCCGTTGCCTTGGCGGCAAGGACACGTGTCGAGAAGCTTCCTACCTGGATCACAAACTTCGTAGATGGCTTTACGGCGGGCTCTGCCGTCTTGGCGGCTGTCTTCTCGGCTACGGCGGGGCGTTCACCTGCGGCGGGCAGGCCAACCGACATGCGCACGGCGTCGGCGGCCACGGCCAGCAGTTCCGATTTCGAGAACTGGTCGCGGAACGTCATCAGCGAGCGTCGAGCCTTGATGGTATCGCGGCGTTGTGCGGCATAGAGCGTTACGCGCAGCAGGGCATCGTCGGCCCACTCGCTCGACGGATAGCTCTCGACGATGCGTTCGTACATCGGCATGGCGCGCTGCGGTTCGTCCACCAGTGACGCATGCAGGAACATCACGCCGGGGTCGGTCGGATGATCGATCAGCAGGTCGGGCAGCGCCTTCTTCGCATCGGTCGTCCAGCCGCTGGCGATCTGCTGAAGCCATGGACGGATGTTCGGCCCTTGGGCCGTGGCCGAGGTCGTGGCAAGCACAACAACCACGGCAAGCAAGTGCAGGGTTTTTATCACCTCGGAAATTACGCACCACGGCCTATTTTGACGACGGGCAGCGGGCGTTGCAATTACGTCGCTGCCCACAGGACTAACGAGGAGCGTATGGACACCTTTCGTGTCGTCGTTGCCGCGGGCGGAACCGGCGGCCACATCTTTCCGGCCGTAGCCGTGGTGGAGCAGCTGCAGGTGCAGACCGGCGGGCGTTGCTCGGCGTTGTTTCTTGGCAGTGCCGACCGCATGGAAACGTCGTTGATCCCGGCGCTTGGTTATCCCTACATTCCCATGCCGATCGTGGGTTTCAGGGGGCTTCGGTCGCTCTCGACGCTTACCCTGCCATGGAAGATCCTTCGCAGCGTCTCGATCGCCCGTGCGGCCATCAGGCGTCACCGGCCGCAGGCCGTTGTCTGCACAGGCGCCTACATCAGCTATCCGGCCGGTATCGCCGCCGTCAAGGAGGGAGTGCCGCTCTTCGTGCTTGAGTCCAACATCAATCCCGGCAAGACCAATGCAAGGCTGGCGCCCAAGGCGACGGCCGTTGTGCTGGCCTTCGAGGACAGTCGTTCGCAGTATCCTGCCGAGCTTCGACCTAAGCTGCATGTACTTGGTAATCCCGTGCGCACGCAGATCGACGCATCGCGTGATGCTGCCCACGCACGCACGGCGTTCGGCCTGCAGCCTGACCGACCAACGGTGCTGGTCTTTGGCGGCAGCCTTGGCGCCCGCACCATCAACGATGCCGTGGTCTCGGCTCTGCCGATGCTGGCCACCGAGCCCTATCAGGTGTTGTGGCAGACGGGCGCGTCATACGCAGCGCCCACGGTGCTCCCACCCAACGTGCGTGTTGTTCCGTTCATCGACGACATGGGGGCTGCCTATGCGGCAGCCGACCTTGTGGTGGCGCGCAGTGGCGCTACGACCATTGCCGAGCTTGGCATCGTGGGTAAACCAGCGATCTTTGTGCCGCTGCCATCGGCATCGACCGACGAGCAGCGCCGCAATGCGGCGGCTGTCGAGCGCGCCGGAGGCGCGCTGGTGATCGACGACCGTAGGGCGGCCACCGATCTTGCCACCTCAATACGTCAACTCATGCTCGACGTCGATCGACGCGCTGCCATGGCCACGGCCATGCAGCAGCTTGGACATCCCAATGCCGCCGCCAACACGGCAGCTCTCATCTTATCGACGTGCGGCTACGGAGCCTCGCTATGAGCACAGCCGATTATATTCGACTCCCGGCCACCTTCTCGTATCGCGTCGACTTCTACTGGCAGTCCATTGCCCTGTATGCCGTCACGCTCATCACCTACGCGGTGGTACGCGCGCTTTGGGACTCCACCATCCAGCAGGCCGGACTGGTAAGCGTCGTGCTCACCGACCCCGTCGTCGTACTGCTCGGGCTGTTCGTCGTCTGGTCTATCGTCTCGCTCGCCTTCAACAGCATTGCCGACAGGTCGATCACGGTCGACTCCGACAGGATCACCTTTTCGAGTTCCTTCCACGAGCGGACGTTCACGGCCGACGAGATCGAGCGCATCGTGATCGGCCCCGACCGTCGCATCCGCGTTCGTGGCGTCTTCATGGTCGTAAAGATCCGCATCCGCGGTCGTCGTCGCCCCCTACGCATCCGACCTGCCCTGTATACCAACGAGGAGATGTTTGTGGCCGCCATGCATCAGGTGCAGTGGAAAGGGGCAGGGAAGTCCTGAGGATGCAGCCCGTGGACGATATCGCTGTTTATCATCTTTCCACGGCGCAACAATGCGCTGCAGCTCAACCATGCTGGTACGGCGCATTCCGGAAACGCGTGTTGTTGATGCTCATCATGTTGAGCATGTCGTCGACGCTGCTGTTTGCGCGCGTGCAGCGCGAGGCGGTACCAACGACGACCGACGTGATGTCGGAGCTGATCTCGATGTGGGCCAGTGAGCGTGCCGTAACGGGAACCTCACTCACGCTCGACATTGCCTCGCATCCTGAGAAGACATGGTTCGAAGCCTCGATGATCGCCGCGTTGCAAGCCCGAGGCGTTAGCGTTGAACGCGCTACCGACGGTGCTCGACATCGTGTTGTGATCCTTGATGCATCGACGCGCTACGAGCCAGCCGAAAGTGCCGACAGTGTTCTACGCATTGTCACGCTGCGTCTGTTCGAAGAGACCATCAACGCCGATGGCAAGCGTGTTGCCGTGATGCCCATCGACACGATCAAGACACGTCGCGTCGACGTCATGTCAAGGGACAACGTTGCTTCGACACAAACAGACCAGCACCCGTCCATGCGTGGCGACGTCCCGCCGCCACCGCGCGACATATGGGACGACGTCCTTGAGCCCGTTGTCTACGTCGCAGCCGCCGCGGTCACAGTCGTATTACTGTTTACGGTTCGATCGCGGTAGGGAGGCGTCCGTCCATGGCCGCCGAATGAATTCGTCGGCCATGCACGTGCCATATCATTCGTTGGCCATGCGCGTGCCATATCATTCATCGGCCATGCACGTTCGCGTTCGCGAGGATGACGCAACACGGGCATTCACCTACCCCGGGCTGCCGCCCGGGGCTAGCATCGTTACGCCCCTTCGGGGCTCATCATCGATGCGTACACAATCGCGAACATGCACGGGCACACACGTGCATGCACGGAGACACACGTTCACGTACGGACACACATGTGCACCCACGGCTGAGGCCGTGGGCTAAAATGGGCCGACGATCAATTGGCGGAACGTTCGTCGATACGCATCGGGTCGATCCGTTTTCGTCATAACGTGATGCACGATCGTCAGCACCACCAGGTTGAACAATTGTCGACCTATAGTAGCCCACGGCCTCAGCCGTGGGTACGAGGAATCGCCGAACAACGGATAACAACATGTAGGGGCGCGGCATGCCGCGCCCGATTTCCCATGGCCGACGAATCAATTCGTCGGCCATGCGGATTCACACGTGCACCCATGTGCACCCACGGCTGAGGCCGTGGGCTAATATGGGCCGACGATCGATTGGCGGAACGTTCGTCGATACGCATCGGGTCGATCCGTTTTCGTCATAACATGATGCACGATCGTCAGCACCACCAGGTTGAACAATTGTCGCCCTATATTTGCCCACGGCCTCAGCCGTGGGTGCACGTGGATGTACGTGGATGTACGTGGGCACACGTGCGTGTGCATCAATGCCATGGGAGCATGTGTAACGAACAAACAGATTCGTTGTAACGATGAGCCCCGAAGGGGCGTAACGATGTTAGCCCCGGGCGGCAGCCCGGGGTGCGAGATGTGTGGTTCACGATCAATCATTGTCATTGAAGGAGACATCACATGCCATACCGTTTACTCCTGCTTGCCGGCGCCCTGCTTGGCAGCTTGCTGGACCTTGCAGCCCAGGGACAATTACCCATTGATACACTGCTGCCAGTAGGCAGGGTGATTCGAGTAATGGACCCATCCGTCGTGCCTGAGTATTTGGGTTACAGACAACCGTGGATCCATATCGGTACTCGGGACTATGCCGATGGAACAAGGGTGGCGTCCAGCACCTGGCGATTCACAACGCCCGAAGATACGGTCCGCATCAAGGAGCGGTTCCCCAATCGAACGATGCTGGATGCCAATGGTGACGGGCATAGGGATTTCTATGATTCGATGTTGGTGCTTGGTTCGGACACGGGATGGGTCGAGGATACGGGGAGTCGCAGTATCCGCTACCGGGGTC
>VFFB01000129.1 GCA_018882585.1 Candidatus Kapaibacterium sp. | reverse complement strand
TGCATACCGATCGCGCTGTGCCGGCGCTGGTAACGACAACCGGTTCGGCAGCGGTATTGCGGACCACAACGGTTTGCACACTGGGCCGACCAACCCGGACACGACCAAAGTCTGTTTCCAATGGACTTGTCTGCACAGCCGCGGCAGCAATAACGATCGTATCAATGGCGAAGTTGTCGGCTTCGTCAACAGCCTGGAGGATAGCAATGGCCTCGACGTTGACGTCGATGGCATCCACGCGAACATCAAACCGCTTGTACGGATTGTCTCGATTACTGACTTCAGCAGCCGTCAACAACGCAAGCTTACTGTTAACGCTGCCCTCTACAAGACGAATGCTCGCCAGTCCGGCATCGACCTGGTCGGTGGGTCGTGGCCTGTCCCTTGGCGGATCGGGAATGTTGCGCGTCTCCAACACCGTAACGTTGACTGATGAGCATTGCGCTGATGTCACGGACAATCGCGGCGGCATGGTGTCGATTGCCGGCAGCACGCGCATGGCCGACGTTACCGGCCAGCCATAGGAATCAAGGTTGCCCGAGCCGTAGACGTAGCCGGCGAACTTCACGCGGCCATTGCCCGAGATGACGTACGGCGTGGTTGAGGGGTCGACCACGATGGTAGCATAGTACAGCGATTGCATACCGGGATTCTTGGTCTGCATCAATCGCGGCAACTCGGCGCGCGGATGATCCCAAACTGTTTGACCATTGATGGTCAGCGACATCAGATCGGCTGCCGGATTGTTGGTGTCAGGGATCTGCACGAACAGATTGATGCGGTGCTCGGTGTATGTCGAAAGGGTTGACGTATGCGCCGTTGCCTCGGTCACGAACTGCGCCGTGGGTGCGACCAGACACATGAACGGATCGTTGTTGACATCGCCGTCCCACTCTGCCGACGTGCTGTACTGCATCACCTGCATGGGCTTGTCGGCCTCCCACACGGTGATGCCGCGCGGCAACGACGTACGCGCCGGCGCCTGTGTCAGCTCCGCGAACTGGCCTGCGTTCAGCGTGCCGCTCTTCTGCTCCAGCGTGTCGTACGTGACCTTGTCGAACGACGTCATCTTCCACCGCGTGGCGTTCTCCGAGGCGATAACACGGAAGAAGTCGCCGCGGCCGGTGCCCGTGGACAGACGCGGGATCTCCAGCGTCACCGCACGCGTGCCCCACGTCGTGGTCGGCGGAAGCATCTCGATCAGATGGTCTCGACCCGAGATGGTAAGCGAGTTTGGCACAGCCGTTCGTGTGTGAAATCCGATCACGCCTACGGGCTTGTCGGACGTGATAAGCGTGCCCGTCATGTCGAAGACGCCACGCGTTGTTCCGTCGCCGAAGACCGTGTAGACCTGCCCCTTTTGCAGGACGACGGAATACGGCGTACCGGTGTTCAGCGCACGTCCGCCCTTGGTACGCGCCGTTCCGTTGGTTGCGCCGCGCAGCAGGATCGATACGGTAGTATTGTCTTCGGCCGCCATCACGCAGAAGCCACCTGCCCATGGTTGCACGTCGGCAAAGTCGTAGTACGACGCCACGACGTAGTTGCGTCCCCAGTTCCGCACGGGGATTGCGCGATAACCGTCGGACGAGAATCCTTTGGCATGCAGCACATAGACGGTAATCGGCTGGTCTGACGTGATGCGTACCGTGCGACCCAGCACCTGCTCGGACTCGGCCCACGGAATCTCCCACGACGCCAAGGCTCCGCCATTCTCCGTGGTCAACGTCGTCAACGTGTTCGCCACCACGCGGTATGCACGTGTTGCGCCATCAGGCAGCAGAACATTTACCGACGCTGCATCGGCCTGTGTCGAGATCGAGATCTCGATCACGGATGGCGTTGTCGAGAAACCGTCATTCTGAGGAATGGCAATGACGTAGTCCGTACCCTGCGCCAACAGCAGTGACGGCAGCAACATGACACAGGCAAGAAGCAACGAGCGCAGCGAGATTGACATTGTTGAGACCTTTCAGTACGTGCTGTGTGACGGAGCAACATACGTGCCACATCAACCACAAACATATCACCTGCTGTCGGCATGGTTCCCGTCGACGTAGCCGTAGTTTTGCATCATGCATGACGCGTCATCCATCCTGGACCAATTTCCATTTCTTGCCGACACGCCGTACACCGAAATGCAGCTTGCGAAAGGGGCATGGCTGTTCCGCGAGCATGAGGGCTGTGGCCGCATTGGCTTTGTACTCGACGGAACGGTCAAGGTCTTCAAGGAACATGCTTCGGGCAGGAGCATCACGCTGTACCGCCTTGGTGCCGGCGACTCGTGCATCTTGTCGATGTCATGCGCCATGGCAAACCCCATCCATCAGGCATCGGCCGTGGTCGAAGACGACTGTCGCATCCTGACGGTCACGACCGACGATTTCCGTCGATTGATGGAGCGGTCAGCGCAAGCCCGCGACTACGTCTTCGGGCTGTTCGCGTCGCGCCTTACGGATGTCCTGCTCCTGCTTGAAGAGGTTGTCTTCCGCCGCATGGACGAGCGCCTTGCGTCGATCCTGCTTGAGCATGCCGTTCGCCTTGGCAGCGACGAGATCCACACCACGCACGAGCGCCTTGCCGAGGAAGCGGGCACGGCACGCGAGGTCGTCACGCGTGTGTTGCGCGAATTCGTGTCGACCGGCCTGGTGTCGGTCGGCCGAGGCGTCATCACAATCCTCGATCGAAAGGGTCTTGCCCACATCGGCCGCTAAGGAGCGACCATTGGTGACGACGTCACCGTCGCACACTACACGGCAGCCGTATGTTCGTTCGTCCTTCCGCACCTGAACACTTACAAGCGAGCTCACGATGTTCTTCAAGCAGATCTACGAACCCGGTCTGGCCCACGCCAGCTACATGGTTGGATGCCAAGCCACGGGCAACGTCATGGTGATCGATGCCCAGCGCGACATCGACGTCTACCTTGACATCGCACGGCAGGAAAAGCTCACCATTACGCACCTTGCCGAAACACACATCCATGCCGACTTCCTGAGTGGCACGCGCGAGCTAGCCGCAGTATCCGGCGCCATGATGTATCTGAGCGATGAAGGGGGCGAGGAGTGGGCCTACGAGTTCGACCACGTTGGCGTCAAGGACGGCGACTCCTTCATGGTGGGCAACATCAAGATCGAGGTGATGCACACACCCGGGCACACACCCGAGCACATCTCATTCCTGGCCACCGACACGCCGGCCACATCGAACGTGCCCATCATGATGTTCACGGGCGACTTTGTCTTTGTGGGTGACGTTGGACGTCCGGACCTGCTCGAGAAAGCCGCCGGATACGTCGGCACCATGGAAAAAGGCGCACGCCAGATGTGGGAGTCGCTCAAGCGCTTCAAGGCATTGGCCGACCACATTCAGGTGCACCCGGCGCACGGCGCCGGTTCTGCCTGCGGCAAGGCGCTTGGCGCCATTCCCAGCTCGACCGTCGGCTACGAGAAGCTCGTTAACTGGGCCTTGCGCCATACCAACGAAGAGGAATTCGTTGCCGAGCTCCTCTCAGGTCAGCCGGAGCCCCCTCGCTACTTTGCCATGATGAAGAAGTTGAACAAGGTCGACCGTCCTTTGCTGACGGAAGTGCCCGAGGTACGCAGGCTGTCGCTTGACGACGTACGCGCCGCACTCGACCGCAAGCACCATGTGATCGACACGCGCTCGAAGATCTCGTTTGCCGGCGGACATATTCCTGGCACGATCAACATTCAGGACAACAAGGCGTTCTCGACGTGGGCAGGCTGGGTGCTGAACTATGAACAACCCTTCGTGCTGATCGCGCCGGAAGACCGTACGGACGAACTGATGCGAAAACTGATGCGGATCGGATTGGACAACGTTGCCGGCTACTATCCGAACGTGACGGACTGGCTCGAAGCAGGACACGACCTGGCCACGGTGCCACAGATGGAAGTCGACGAATTGCGTCAGCGCTACCGTGACAATGATGTGCTGGTGCTGGATGTACGGGGTATCTCGGAGCATACCAGCGGCCATATCCCCGGCGCTTGGAACCTGCACGTTGGCTACCTGTTGCAACACAAAGCAGAGATCCCGACCAACAAGGTTGTCGTCGTTGCCTGTCAGGGCGGCGACCGCTCCAGCATTGCCACCAGCCTGCTGCAGCGCGAGGGCTTTACCAACGTCATGAACTTCCCGCAGGGCTTTGCCGGCTGGAAGACCTCCGGCGCCGACATCGAAACGGGAAGTGCCGTGCAGGACCACAGCGAGACGGTGGCGAACTGATCACCGACGCAGTGCCTGCAGCAGCTATCAACGCATCACAATGGAGCGACCATGCTTGAGATTACCACAACCCACCTGAAGGAACGTCTTGCCGCCGGCGAACAGCTCGTGCTGCTGGATGTGCGTCAGCCGGAAGAATATGCGGCAGGACACATCCCGGGATCAGTGCTTATCCCGCTGGGCGAGTTACCCGGACGACTTGCCGAGATCGAGCAGCACCGCGCTGCCGAGATCATCGTGATATGCCGCTCGGGCAACCGCTCGGGACAGGCCTGCATGTTCCTCGAGATGCAAGGCTTTGCGCATCCGACCAACATGCGCGGAGGGATGCTGGCATGGTAACGTCCAGTAAGCCCTCAACGTGGGATGAGTTGCTGTCGACATCACCGGCGCCCATCCTTGTCGATTTCTGGGCCGACTGGTGTGGTCCGTGTCATGCCGTAGCCCCCGTCATCAAAGAGATTGCCAAGGCCTACTCGGGACGTCTTACCGTCGTTAAGGTCAACGTCGACGAGCGTCCGCATATCGCCGCACGGTATGCCATTCAGAGCATTCCCACGCTGATGATCATCGAGAACGGCGAGGTCGTATGGCGTCAGGCCGGTGCACTCTCCTTCGGCGCCATCGCGCAGCAGATTGACCGTTTCGTATCGGCCGCATGATCTACATCATCGGCGTCCTGATCGGCATCTCGCTTGGCCTGATCGGCGCAGGCGGCGCCATCGTGGCCGTCCCTGCCTTTGTCTATCTCGAAGGCATACCACCTACGTTAGCAAGCGGCTACGCACTCTTCGTCGTCGCCATCGCATCTGCCGTTGCATCCGCCCAGTACATGCGTCAGCGTCTTGTCGATTGGCGCTCCGTCATGGCCTTTGGTTCAACCACGATCGTCTCTATCGCGATCACTCGGCGCGTGGTGATGCCGGTACTGCCTGATGTGATCGCCGGCATCCCGCGCGACAGCGCGCTGATGCTTGCGTTTGCAGCCGTCCTGCTGACGGCTGCCTACGGCATGCTTCGCATGCCGCCCAAACCGCATACGGGCGAACCTGCACACATGGGACGTCTGGCAGCCTACGGCACCATCATTGGCGTCATCAGCGGTATCCTTGGCGTCGGCGGCGGCTTCCTGATGACACCTGCGCTGGTCCTTTGGGCAGGTCTCGACATGAAACGTGCCGTCGCCACCTCGTTGGTCCTGATCTCGGCCAACAGCGCCATAGGTGTTGCTGCCGATCTTTCCGGTGGCGTCGCCTATGACTGGTCCTTCGTACGTGCGTTTACCGTCCTGACCACCGTCGGCATCATCACAGGCACTGCCCTGTCGCGCCGCATTGATGGCCAACGCCTCAAGAAGAGCTTCGGCTGGTTCATCCTTGCCATCGGCATTGCCGTGGCAGTGCGGGAGCTGAGCGGCCTAACGTAGAGCCCACTCGCGGCTTCGCCCGGATTATTCCTAGCTTGCACCTGCTCCTGCATCCCGTGGTGGCATGCACCATTTCAAGGTCGGCATGGGACAATCGAAGTTGCATATACGTACGCGTCGATCGATCTACGGCGCTCTGCTCCTGCTGTGTTGCTGCACATCAGCCGTGCCGGCATTCGCCCAACGGCTTCGCGACCGCGTTGTGTGGGCACGCGAACGGTATGCCATTGCGTTTGACGGCGCAGACAAGCTGTCAACGTTCAACACAACGCTCAAGGAGTGGGATATCCACGACACGCTCGGATTAGCAGCACCAATCGAGAATGCACGGCCAGGAACCACCCAGCTTGAACGTCTGCCGGGATCGCCGAACTACGACGTCAACTACGAAAACGTCATCTTCCTTGGCGCAGGAGTGTTCACCAATGTACCCGATACGACGTACAATCGACTTGAGCGGCTGATCACACCAATCCCAAGTACCGTCATTGTCCAGAATGGTCGCATGGGGCATGGCGGTGCCTTCAGCGCGAACAAACGTGTTCTGCAGGTCTTCACGATCGAGTCTCGGCCGTTCACCGTGCGTGACCCAACCGATACCGATGTGCGCAACAGCTGGGCATACCGGCAACAGAACCGCGAGGGGCTCGGCTTGCGCTATATTCCGCAGGCATCATTTCCGGGCTCAGCTGCGCCTCCACCAGTCATTGATCCGGCGAAGATCAACGTCATGGTGGGCGGTGCCGCCGTTGTCCATCCCTACATTCTTCGCTACAACGACACGATCACCGATCCGGCGACCATTCGTGCCGTCGTTGTTGCGGATGTTACCGGCGATGCTCGCGACGAGATCGTCATGTACCGTCGAACATCAGGTGGCATGGAAGTAGTGCTTTTGGAAACGCCGATCGAAACTACGCCCTTGCAACCTCTGGACTACATGCTTCAGCCAAAGGTTGTTGCCACGATACCAATGTCTGTCATCGATCCGAATGCACTTCGCAGCGTTGTCGCCGGCGATATCAATGGCGATGGCCGAACGGATCTTGTCCACATCGTTAGTGCTTCATCCGGAACACCGCAGCGATTCGTCGTGGCTACTCCCGCTGCAGGATGGACGTTTACCGACAAGGGCAGTCCAAACCTGAACGAGGTCGACTTCTCGATGGTGCACAGCGCACATGCGATCAGAATTGGCTTGGGTGGCGGCACACGTCATAGCATTGCCCTTGTG
>VFFB01000026.1 GCA_018882585.1 Candidatus Kapaibacterium sp. | reverse complement strand
TGGTACGTCTTGGCGCCTACGTTGGCTATGCCTCGCAGGCCGAGCAGTACGCGACGATGCTTCGACAGCGTGTTGACCGCGCAGCGGCGTTGGGCGCGCAGCGACGCACCAAGCCCCTTATCTACTTCGAGGAATGGTATGACCCGCTCATCACCGGCATCTGTTGGGTAAGCGAGCTGATCGAAGTATGTGGCGGCATCGACGTCTTTGCCGAGAACCGGGTTCATCAAGGGGCAAAGGAACGCATCGTGGCCGATACGCTCGAGCCGGTGCGGCGGAATCCCGACATCTACATTGCATCGTGGTGCGGCAAAATGTTCAACGAAAGCAAGGTGCGGAGTCGGGCCGGGTGGGATACCTTTCGGCCACTGCTGGAAGGACAGATGCACGAGATCGCCTCGCCCATCATCCTGCAGCCGGGACCTGCTGCATTGACCGACGGCGTCGATCGTCTTATGCAGATCATGGATGCATGGGAACACCGATGACCAACCTGTTTTTTGCCGAGCACGGATTTGACGCGATTGTTGTCCTGCATGGCGACCTTCCCGAACCCGACGTGATGGAGCGTATGGCCGACATGCCATTCATCGCCGCCGATGGTGCGGCCAACATGCTTGTGCGGCATGGCATCATTCCGGAATACGTTGTGGGCGACCTGGATTCGGTGACGGTGGACACGCTCAAGGCCATCCACGGTGTGAGTGAGCTTGTGGTAGAGCCCGACCAGGACAGCAACGACTTCGAAAAGGCACTGCGTTTTGCCGAGGGGCAGCTCTGGAAACGATTATTGATCCTTGGTATGCACGGTGGCGACCTCGAGCACACGCTCAATAACTGGTCGGTGCTTATGCGCTACGGTCGTGCCATGGCCCTGTGTGCCTACGACAGGGGTCGATACGCCATTCCGGTGTTCTCGTCGTTCACACACGCACCCAATGCGCAGGAGCTGCTTTCCCTGATTCCTCAGCCCATGGCCCGACTAACCACGCGCGGGCTGCAGTGGGAATTGCAAGACGAGCCTTTGCAGCTTGGAGCCCGCGAGGGCGCGCGCAACCGCGCCGTTGCCAACGATGTGCACGTCACCATTCACGATGGCTCGCTCCTTTTCATCTGCGATGCTCGGCTACCGGCAGCACCATCCTTCGGTCAACGCACGACCGGCGGGTAGCAACGTTCTACTTCCGTAGTTTGGGCGCCATTGGAATCAAGGAGTACGCATGCGCAGAGACATTACAACGTGGCATAGTCCGGCACTCGACAAGAGCATGGAGATCGTTGCCTATGGTCATTACGGCACCGCCCTGCTGATGTTCCCAAGCGCGGCTGCCGATTACCTTGAGTATGAGCGGTTCCACTTGATCGACGCTATCAAGCCCTACATCGAGGCAGGCAAGGTCAAGGTCTATTCCATCAACAGCATCAACAGCGAAAGCTGGCTTAACGACACCATGGACGGACGTGCCAAGGTGTTGCGGCACCAGCAGTACAACCAGTACATCGTCGACGAAGTCGTCCCCTTCATCCACCGCGACTGTAACGGCACCGTCCCCATCATCACGGCCGGCGTCTCTCTTGGCGCCTTGCACGCAGCAAACACGCTGTTCCGTCGGCCCGACCTGTTTGACGGCACCATTGCCATGAGCGGCATTTACGACCTGAGTGCCTACTCCAAGGGCTACTTCGACGAAGACTGCTACTTCAACTCGCCGGTATCGTACCTGCCCAATCTATCGGACCCCTACTACCTGAACCTGCTCCGCTCCAAGCACCACATCTACTTCGTCAGCGGTCGCGGCGCCTACGAAGACCCCGACGCCTCGGTCCTTATCGGCCGCATCCTAACCATGCAAGGCATCCCCCACGACATCGATCTATGGGGCAGTGAGTGGACTCATGACTGGCCCACGTGGCGCGCCATGCTGCCGCATTACATCGGCACACGCCTGTAGGGGCAAGACGCAAGAACCAAGGACATGCATCAGTGCAAGACGGCCAGCCGCGTGGTACTGATCGGCACATCGCCGCGTCGAAGTATGGCGATGTACGTGCCTGATGCCAACCAAGGCGCATTCAGTGTCAAGGCGGTATGACCTGCGTGAACATCAATATTCCACGAACCGACGACCTGGCCGGATGCAGCCGAGACAAGATCAATCGCCGCCTTCGGAATGGGCTGATAACTGCGTATGGATAGGGCAACGTCGGCGTGCTGAGACCATGACGATGAGATCACAGCCACGTCTGTTGTTGCAGGTGCGCCAGTATCTGCTGGCATCGCAGATGCAGCCAAGCATGGACGCGACCGCACGTATGTAACGGAGGTGTCGTCGGCGGCATGCTGCGCAACGTCGAAGTATCGCTGCAGGAAATCACCTCGATGACGTGCAGAAGGAAAGTATGTCGGTATCATCACCGACTGTACACAGCCATACTGATCCAGTACGCCATCGTAGAACGAAAGCAACTGTTGCCAGTACAGACTGTCGAGCCGAGCCCATCTACTATCCTGCTGATCCATGATGGGCGCTTGCCCCGGCTCGTAGGTCAGATGCGCTGACTTGGCTACCCATACGTCTTCCCGGTGAGCCGTACATCCAAACGGCGTTGGCCCGTAGCGATACGGAACAATGCGAACAATAACACGCTGGCCAAACGCCTGCACAGGTATTGGTATCCTGCGGTTGACAGTTGTAGGCGCCGAGCCTGTCAACGATGCAAACCGGGAGTTGGCTGTCGAGCGAACAACGACAGAGTCGAGCGTGGCCACAACAGCACCATCGTCGACGCGTACGAGCTCTATCGTTACAGCGGTGGTGTCGTGCAGCACGTTCAATCCGGGGCAGAAATTCCAGTCGACTGCGTTTTTGGGATCATCGCCCTGTTGCGGTTCGTCGGAAGAACCACGCTCAATGCAACCACGCTGTACTCGAACCATTCTAAAGAACTCGATGCTGCCACCTTGCTGAGGCACGTCAAATGGTGCTGACTGCAAGAGAGCGGCCAATGACGTATCACGCCCCTGCATGGCATTTCCTTGGACCATCGTCTGGCCACCGACCTCTTCAAGCTCGAAGGGTACACGTCGTTCGACGTTATCGGTTTGCACTCGAAGCTCGCCAATGGTGAACTGCACGTAGGCGGAGTCGAAGACGTTCCTGACAACGGCATATCGCAGGCATCGTCGATCATTGGTGGATATTGCGAAGAACGGATCGTTGTAGAATGTTTGTGCCGCTGCGGGCATTACTCCCAACAGCATAAGTACAGCCACTAATGTGTTTGCCTGCTTCATCGCTGTATTCCCTTGACGTATCTCCGTGAGTATTCCCCTTCCCTTGCAGTGGTTCCGCAGGGTGAATATCAAATGCCAATGACTCGATCGCTGGAACTTTGCACCTGCACCTTCTGTGTTCGTATACAGCCTGGCGGCGCCTCCGGACAACGCTTGTCACAATCAGCGTCCGTCATCTGACAAAGTATCGGCGATTGCCTCGGTGCATGCGATCCGCACACCCAGTCAAGCGTGACGCGAGCGTATCGTTCATCAAACAGACAAATCTGTCTTGTAACAGAAACGATTCCACATAACTCTGTCCAATGCGTCCAATGTCCGCCATCCTGCTCATTGTTGTCCACGACAAAACATTGGACCTGCGATTGACAGGACCCATGACACGTAAGGTTCGCCTCGATACAGGCGTATCGCGTTTCGCGCCGCAGTCCAAGACTTCCCTCGACGAAGAAATCCAAGCAACACTCGCATACGACAAGCTTTCGATGCTCCGGGCTTATATGTGCAGTCGCTGTGTTTACACTTATGAATGCGCAACAAAGCACACTACATATCCACGCGAAACAAGAACGTGATGCGTCGGCGACACACGCACCCGCGTCAAACTGCTTGCGCTGAAGTGCTATCCGTGGGATAGTCACCTTAGATGATCGAGAGGAAGCGTAGGGTGACATGAGGCGTTACCTGCGTGTGACATCTTACGACGCTTTACAACTTGTCTTGACGAACGCTTGTAAACTATGAAACGACACACACACACACACACACAACATGATCTTGTCCACATGGGCCTTCCGATCTCAGCCCATGATAGTCCGCGCAGTCGCGAAGCCCATGTGCTTCCACAACGGTTTGCGCCTGCAGGCCCATGCCTCGAAGCATTCCATGTAGGTCATCAGCAATCCCTGGTTGCTCATTGCCTCCTCACAGCCTGCCACTGCTCGCCCGTTGGCAAGGCGTGTAGGGGGGTGTCTCAAGCATACCCCGGGCTGACGCATACCCTGCGCTACCGCATACCCCGGGCTGGCGCATACCCCGGGCTGGCGCATACCCTGCGCTACCGCATACCCCGGGCTGGCGCATACCCCCGGGCTGGCGCATACCCTGCGCTACCGCATACCCCGGGCTGGCGCCCGGGGCTAGCGATGTTACGCCCCTACGGGGCTCATCGTCGATGCGTGCCGTGTTTTGGGTTTACGTGTACAATGGGCGATGCGCGTGCCCTGGGCTGTGGCCTACCCCTCACCCGTGAAACGCGATGGAGCGCGAAACGCCATGGGATATGCAATCCCAGAATGCGGCACGCATCGACGATGAGGCACGCGACGACGATGAGCCCCGTAGGGGCGTAACGATGCTAGCCCCGTGCGATAGCGCGGGGCAGGCGATAGCGCGGGGCAGGCGATAGCGCGGGGCCGGCGATAGCGCGGGGCCGGCGATAGTTTAAATGCATGATTTCAACACTTTTAAGACACCCCTCTGCACATACACCCACCCATGACCGTCACGCGGCTTCGCCGTTGCGGTGCGTGGTTCGGATGGCGGCGACAACAAGGCGGTGGGCCGATTCGGCGGTGTTGGCCAAGCGGACGGCATCGTCGGGCGTGATGTAGTCAAGGTCGTCCAGTAGGCGCAGCACGAACTTGATGCGGCGGACATGGACGTGGATCTGGTCGAGATGCATGGCAAACTCGAAACGGGCCGACGATGCAACGGCCGACTCCAGCGTAAGCCCAAGGTCGAAACCGATGCTCTGCATCCGATAGCGCAGATCGTCTGGCACGTGCATGGCGGTAAGCGTGAAACGTATCACGGCCACGGATAAGGCGTAGCAATGTTCCTGCAAGGGTGTGTGCATACCGTCAGTCCATGTATGGTGTTGACGGTATGTGTCGGCAAGACAGGATTGTGTGACGTCAGCTTGCGCGTTTTGATGTGAATGAACCGCCAGAGATCGTGTACGTGACGACCTGACCGCTGGCTGTTCCTGCCGCCGTTCCACTAAAGGAACCCTCGACCTCGCCGCCAACACGGTCATCGTATTTGGTGATGCCGATCGAGCCCTGCGTCATGGCAGCATAGACCTCTGTGCCCCATTGCACGATCACTCCCTCGCCAGGCGACGTGCCGTCAAGCTGACGTGTATTCTTTGATGTCCCCTTGAAGGATACCACCACCGAGATGGCTTTGCCGTCGACATTACCATTGAAACGAACAACGGTAAGATCGTCGGCCGCAGAATACGTAGACATTGACGACGAGTCCGCAAACGACAAGACCTTATTCGAGAGACCACCGCCGTTCAGCGTAAGGCTGACCGCCAGGTCTCCCGTCGGCGTCGGATCGGTGGGCGAACTGTCGTCTGAACAGGCAGCAAGCAGCGCAACCATGCAGATCATGGCGGCAAGAGCAGTGGTTCGCAGAGTGGTCAGCATGGATACCTCGACAATGATGTGTACGTCAAAATACGTACCGCATCGAAAAAGCGGTCCGCACTGCGCCGCCCCTTGTCGTAATTTTGAAGCCTATGGCCACTGAGACCACCATTGCATTGCCCGTCCTGGGCGAACCAACGCAGGCAGCGATCATCGGACCCGAGAACGGTCGTACGGTGTACGTCGAAACCTACGGCTGCCAGATGAACGTGAGCGATTCCGAGATCGTGATGGGCGTGCTGCATGCCAATGGGTATCGGCCGGTGGATTCGGCCGACGATGCCGACGTGATCCTACTGAATACGTGTGCCATCCGCGACAACGCCGAAAAGAAGATCCACGACCGACTGGATGCCCTGAAGTGGCAAAAACGTCATAACCGCGACCTCGTGGTTGGCGTGCTGGGCTGCATGGCCGAACGTCTGCGGACGTCCTTGCTGGAAAAGAAACTGGTTGACATTGTGGTCGGCCCCGACGAATACCGCAAGGTGCCCGAGCTTGTCGAGACCGCGCTGTCCGGCTCGAAGGGAATCGCCGTCAAGCTGTCGCGCGTGGAGACGTACGACGACATCCAACCGCTACGCACCGAGGGCATCTCGGCATGGATGAGCATCATGCGCGGCTGCGATAAGTTCTGCACGTTCTGCGTGGTGCCCTTCACCCGAGGCCGCGAGCGCTCAAGGGCGCTGCAAAGCGTGGTGGACGAGGCGAAACAACTCTGGGATGCGGGCTTCCGCGAGGTGACCCTGCTGGGACAGAATGTAAACTCGTATCGCGATGATGTGTCGGGCTATGACTTTGCCGACCTGCTGGCCGCAACAGCCCGCGCCGTTCCGCAGATGCGTATTCGCTACACGACGTCGCATCCGCAGGACATGTCGGACAAGCTGATCGATACGATGGCCGAGCATGATAACATCTGCAAGTACATCCACCTGCCGATCCAGTCGGGCTCGAACCGCGTCCTGCAGCTGATGAATCGCACGTATACCGTCGAGCATTACATGCAACGCATGGAACGCATCCGCGCCGCCATGCCCCTTGTTGCGATGTCGACCGACATCATTGCCGGCTTCTGTACCGAGACCGAAGACGATCATCAACGCACGCTAGACGTGATGCGCGCCGTGCGCTACGACGGTGCCTACATGTTTGCCTACTCGCCACGCGAAAACACCAAGGCGTGGAAGATGGGCGACGACGTGCCCGACGAAGTTAAGAGTCGACGTCTGCAGGAGATCGTAGACCTGCAACAAACCATTGCAGCCGAGATCAATGCCACCGAAGTCGGACGCATCCACGACGTCCTTGTCGAAGGCCCCAGCAAGCGCAACGCCAGCGAATGGCGCGGCCGGTCCGACACGAACAAGACCGTGATCTTCCCCCACGATGAAACGGCCGACTACATCGTGGGCGACACCATCCGTACGCGCATCACACGGTCGACGAGTGCGACGCTGTTTGGCGAGCGGGTGACGACGTAACGTTCGTTGCTGCGGGCAAACACGGGTATACCGTGCACCCCCCCGTGCACCCACATGCACACACGGCCTTGGCAGGGGGTTTGTTCTGTGTGGCGGGCACGTGACGCTGCAACCGGTTTGTGTGCAAGCGTGAGATATCACGATATCACTTCGCTGCTTCAGAACGTGATCGGAGATTGTTGTTGCATTTGTGTGTGTGTGTGTACATTGCCTTTGAAGACACGTCCTTCGGCCGCCAACGTCACATTCAATCGTATACCACAAGAAGGAAACGTCATGCGTAGACATTCTGCAAAGGTATTGCATCATGCTCCGAGGCGTTACACACGCGGGTTCATACGACACCTCGTCCTGTCCGCCATTCTGCTCATCGCATCGGTTATCTTCACCAGCAACGCGAAAGCTGCAACTGCCAATCCCCGAGATCCACGTGCATGCATGCCACCCTGCTGCGTAGCGAAAGATACTCCAGGCGGCCGCATCATTGTTGGATACAGATGTTTTCCGGATCGAGACATTTGTAAGCTCGAGTATCAGATGTCATGTCGAGCCAGTCACGACAACTCAAGTACCACTCCAATGCCCTGCGCAGAGGACATCGTGCAATCCGATGTGTTTTGCAAACTAGCCACTTACTTGAATGATAGCGGATGCAGTCCTGCTGTGCAGTTAGCAACGGCCTGTGAGGCAGCGACAATTACGACACAGGCGGTCAAGGAACAGGAGTGTATGCTGTTGTGTCAGGCAACCTGTGCTGGAGGCACAATTGATTGCGTGATTCGTTTGATTGTACGCTAACCCACATACCAATCAATATTCAGAGGATTTCACGATGACAAGCTTACGCAACGCGTTGAGGATGCGATGCACAATTCTCATCGTTTGTCTATGTAGCATGCCAGGTGCGAGCCGTGCTTCGTTGAGCGGAGGACTAGCCGTACCTACCAATAGCTCGCTTTTCTTGGAGCGACACAGATCAATGTGGAGCATGCAGATCGTGAATGCCTTCGATTCGGCACGCGTCGCATATGAGTTATCTGAGATCACCCTAATCTCAGGTCAGCAAGGATCGACACCCATCTGGCTGAGCCTTCGGCCCGAGGATCTGAACGTGCACGATGCCGGCGGATCCCTCTATGCCGGGGCTGATGCTAGCGGCCCCGATTATCAATTGGCAGAGCTGGCCGTAACAAGGGCGTTCGCAGTTCCAAGCCAGGGTGCTTCGGTCGCATTCACAAGAGTCCTGTCTGCCGAGGCCTGTGATCTACAACCACCCAGTGGCCCAAGAACTGGAACGAACGGATCAGAAGGTGCTCCCAGCAGAGATGATCACCGCTTTCTTGCTGGCCACACACGCATATTAGACACGACCTCCTTTGCCTTGCAGGTGGTAGATGCAAACAGCGGAACGATACTGGCAACGATCGACTCCGTCGGGGTGCTGCCGAACGACCAGCATGACTACGCAACTCGCATTGGAACATTCCCGGACGCGACGCAGCGAACCGTCGCGTTGCCATCTGCATGCCATGGTCGCTACGTACGTCTGCGTGTCTTGCCGTATCGCATAGGGCCGACGCCTCACGGCATGCATCTGCGTCGAATTCCTCGGATGATTCATCTATCTGAAGCATACTCACAAGCTGGAGATCGATCAGACTGGGAACCATCATGGTGGAATTTCGCCTACCAACGACAACTTGACTCGCTCCAGTCGACAGCATTCATCGAACACGCCTACAATGAGGTTGCCGCAACAGGATGCACCCCATGGTTACCACCAGGGCTGCACCTGTACGGACATCATCAGAACCTATTCGTACAGCTGTACAAGAGTGCTTCAACATCAAACGCAGCATGCGCGGGACTACGCGAGTTACAGCGGCTCTGGTATGTGTCAACAACAGATAGTGATGTCACGCACAAACACCACGGGTTATCCAACGTTGCGGACTCTATCGACATTGTGCTGTCGAACAACGAGTTGACGATACATAACCGTGGCAACGAGCGAACGAACGTCCAACTTCACGCGATCGACATGCGTGGAACACGCCATGAGTTAGCTGCAATCTCTACACTTCACTCAGATGCAACTGTCTCGGTGTCGTACCTGCATCTGCTCACGGGGCTTTACGTCGTGAACATGTCAACCAACGATTCTACGCTCGCCGTGCTGCCGATCTCCGTCAGTCGCTGAGATTTACGATGTCCCATGTCTCCATATGTCGCGACACATGAAGCTGTAGAAGCTGCCTAGCGGGTCGGAGATAGGAGCAACAGATGGGGAGCCACGCTGTCGCTCTCGGGGTTACGCATTATTCAATAATGATCAGGCCTCAGCAAGCGCAACGCCAGCGAATGGCGCGGCCGGTCCGACACGAACAAGACCGTGATCTTCCCCCACGATGAAACGGCCGACTACATCGTGGGCGACACCATCCGCACGCGCATCACACGGTCGACGAGTGCGACGCTGTTTGGCGAGCGCGTGACTGCCTGAGGACAGCGGTGACATCGGCCGGTGCGTCGACAATGATCGTTGCGCCCTCGGCACGTAGCCGATCTGCCTTCTGGCCGGCAGCAATTCCAATGAAGCCAATGCCAAGGGTGGCAGCAGCGCGTGCGTCCCATACGCCGTCACCGACGTACCAGATGTTCCTGAAACCTTGTATGTCGTTCCACTGCTGCGCAAGGTCGATCGCACGTCGTAGGATCTCGGCTCGGTCATGACTATCGTCTGCCGTTGCCAATGGCACCCCTACGTGCTCAATACCCGCCACGCGCAGTTTGAACAGGGCCGACTCTCGCCAGCAACCCGTAGCGATCGCCACACAGTAACCCATCTCGCGCAGCGTTGCCAACACGTCGCGAGCACCCGGCATGGGCGCAAACAGATCGGGTGATGTCGTGTAATGATCCTCAAGCATCCCGTAAAAGCGCTTCGTGACGTCTTCGACAACCTCTTGGCGGACACTGCCATGCACACGTTCAACGACCTCGGCAACAATGCCGCCGTCTGTGCTAGTGCGATACATCGTCCAGTCCGTACTCAGGTCCGATACGCCAAGTACCTCCTCGAGCGCTCCAACGATACTATGTTCGTCAACATGCTCGGTATCAGTAAGCGTACCGTCAATGTCAAGGATGATCAGATCCATGTGTCAATGCTGTGGGTGAGCGTACGCAGTTCTACCGAGCAATCTACCAGCACCGGCTACCACACCATTGTCACCAAATTGTTACGAAATCATGAAGGGGGCAACGCTCGACGAGGGTGTTCGCGTACGGCCGCGTATTTTACACATCACATTCAGGACATGCCACATGGAAATGCTGTTCGTCATTCACAGCCATATGCGTTGGCTGGTGCTGCTGGTTGCCGCTGTTGCACTCGTGGTAACGGCTCGGACGTGGATTGCGAAGAAGACACCAGGCAAGATCGATGGTCTTGCAACGCGCCTGCATGCTATCATGCTGACGTTGCAGTTTCTGACCGGGATCATCACCTTAGTGAATCGCTGGGGACTCGATGATGGACTGTTGCGGTACCGCATGGAGCATACGACGCTGATGCTGGTGGCGCTTACGATGTCGCACCTGACGGGACGCTGGCGCGGTACTCCGGTGGCTACACGCAATGCATTTCTGATGGTGGTGGGCTCCGTGATCCTTGTGCTGCTGGCCATCCTTGTTCTGCCGCAAGGTGCGGCCCGACTTGGGTTGGGCTGATCAGGCCGACGCAACGCGCGTCTTGGCTTAGCGGCTGTACTCGATTTCGACCTCGACCGAGCGGGCATATTGACGTCCCTCGGGCAGCAGCTCGTCGTACCGCTGCACGGCAGAGCCGTGTCCGGTCACCCGCGCGTCGCCGCGCAGCAGCGCGCCAATGGCGGTTGCGCGACGGGCCGACAGGTTGACGTTGAAGGCCGCCTCGCCCATGGCGTCAGTATAGGCGTCGATGCGGACGTCTCGTGCCTGCCCAAGCGATGCCTTGATGCGATCCGCTACACGCTGATGCTGGGCCGTGGGCGTGGCATCGGCAATGTCGAATCCAATGAAGGTGTGACGGTCGATCCGGATGTCGCCCTGCCCAGCAGCCCGCTTGTCGGCCATAGTGCGCACGTCAATGCGAATGGGCGTGCCGGTAACGTCAAGTGTCGAATCGTCGTCGTCGACGGCCGTAAGTGCATACGTGAGCGTACCGCTACGCAGACGCGTGCCGGGCTGCGCCGTGATGATATCCCAGTTGATGACGGGCGGCGGACCGTCTTCGCCCACCCACGCAGCAAGGTCGAGCGTGTCTTGGCTGACGACGACGCGCCAGCGCTCGATGTCTTCGTTCGACAATGCATAGGGCGTCAGACGCAGCACGGCCGGCTGAGCGATCCACGAGGTGTCGCTCGTCCACACGTCGGCAAGGATCTCCGCGTCCTCGCTCGATACCTCCACACGTCGCATCTCCTGCATATAGCGATCGTCATCTGTCCTGGCAGGGTCGAGCTGCACATCACGGAATCCGGCCTTGATACGCGCAGCGTTGATGTTCCATGTGGTGACCAGGTAGTCCTTGACGGCATAGGCACGGCCGGCCGAGATGTCGCGACGCTCACGCTCGCTGCCAAGGTCGTGGGTAAGGCCGGTAACGGTGAGCACACTGCGCGGACGCGCCTGCATGCGACGTCCTATGACGTTCAGGATCTCATGGTAGGCGTCGAGCATGCCCACGTCATGCAGACGTCGCTCGTCAAAGTCGGCCGCCGTAGCCGACGTCCGCAGCACATACCGCGCGGGGATGGTCGCCCGTTGTTCGTCGAAGAAGATCGACGGCAACAACGGCTTCGAGCGGGTGACAACAGATTGCTCAACAACGATCGACGAGACAGGTGCCTCGGTTCCGTCCGGACGTACTGCCCCCGCAATGATGGATCCACGGATGCCCTCGAAGTCCAACGGCTCGTCAGGCGGCGCCTCGACCTCGGATGACGCATCCCCCGACTGCAACCCATAGGTAAGCGTCATACCTGCCCGTAAGGCGTGCAGTCTCCAGTGTGACGACGCATCCGCCATGGCAACCAGGTTGGTGATGCCGGCCGTGGCCAAGACTTCGGGAGAGAGCACGATGCGACGTCGAGCGTCAAGCGGAAGGTCGTAGGCCACGCGCAACGTCGCACCCAGCGTGACCGTTGCCACGTCAGGCAACGCTCCGCTGCCAAGCACACGCGACCGCTGCTGCCCCGTGATGTCAAACCCGCCAATCGTCGGCTCGACGATCGTCTCGGTCTGCTCATACGTCGAGGCCACGGGTACCATAAAGGTTGGCCCGGCGGCAATGGTCAATCGCTCCACAGGATGATATCCAAGCAGGACGTCAAGGCCGACGGCCGTAACGGACGACTGCAACGTATGCCGGAACAGCCCGGGTACGGCCTGTCCGTACAGATGCACCGTGCGTGCCTCGTCCGTCGTCATGGTAGCGTCCAACGTCGCCATCATGGCTCTTGCGCTGATCGTAAACCCAGTTAGGTCTGGCAATGTCGTGCTGTACACAAGGCCCGCCGCAACACCCGATGTGACCGCACCGGTGAAGCCCGGACTGCAGCAGGGTACCGACGGCATCTGACGGAACGAGGCGTCGTGGACGTTCATGCGGCCTTCCAGCAGGATGCCAATGTCGTGGGTCGGCTGCTGCTGCGCCACGAGCAGCGAGGGGAATACAGCCAGTGCCAGCATGACAATGCACCTCATCGGTACACCTCCATGAGCGATGCCGCCGAGACGCCGGCTCCGGCCACACGTACCACATACAGGCCACCGCCAAGATCCGACACAGGTACGTCGATCTGCGTCCAACCGGCTTCGACGCTGGTCGCTGCGCCGTACACCGTACGACCCGTCACATCATGCACGGTGATGGAAAGGGGGCAAGGTCGGTCGGCCAGCAGGCGGACCGTTGCTACGTCAGACGCAGGGTTGGGACCGATGCTGATGACGATGCCTTCGAAGACACCGTCATTGAACAACCGCGGTATGCCGCCGATCCGACAAATCTCGTCGAGCGTGAAGGTCACCGAGTCGCCTTGCACAGCCACGTCACAGGCGCCGTCCGTGAGCTTGTCGACGGCAATCGTTGCTGCCTCGGCACCGCCAAGCGTGACCGTACACGGCACCTCAAGCAGGATACGGTCCGAGGCCTCTGTCAGCGCTGCCTTCACGTCGATGAAGGTACGCGTCATCCACATGTCGTACGACACGGTCCGGCCAACGGGGACGAGCACCTTGGGTGTCATGCCGACAACAAATCGTACCTCGTCGCCCAGACACGACGCAACGTCGCGTGCGTTGCGTAGCTCAATGCCCAGCACCACACGCTGTCCGTCCCGTGCAGCCGGCGCACTCAACGTCAATGCAACGTCGGCCCGCACAAAGGTCGAGTCCAGACGTACAGTGTTCGATACTCCCTCGCAACCGAGTCGGTCAGTAACACGCACAAAGTAGGAGCCCGCTTCGCGTACGACCAGACGTGGACCCACGCGACCATTCGACCATACGTACGAGACGAAGCCCGGCGGCGCCAGGATCTCGATGGAGTCGCAACTGCAGATGACACCCTTCGGCGCCTCGATCACCGGTGCTGGACGATCTCGGACGGTAACCGTAACAGTATCCGATGCCGTACATCCCGTGGCGCCGGTGACTGCCACGACGTATCTGGTGGTCACGGCAGGATTGGCGATGACGTTGGGCTGCGTGGTATCAGACAGACCCGTCGATGGCGACCAGCGATACACAAGGCCGCCGCTCACGCGTAGGCCCACCGATTCGCCCACGCAAATGGCCGTGTCCTGTGTTAGGCTGATGTTTGGCCGCGGTACGGCCGTCACCGTCACCTGCCGCAATACCTCGCACCCTCGCTTCGGATCGATCACCCTCAGACGGAAAGTCGTGGTCTGCGACAAGCGCGCCGTCGGCTGTGCCGACGTTGCATCGTCGAGCAGTGCCGCAGGCGTCCACTCATAGCGCAGGCCGGACACGGCCGGACGTCCAAGCACGGCTGGCTCGCCGATGCAGACGGTAGTATCACGACCCTCGTAGCGGATATCGGGATCGGGCGACACGTAGACGCGCACCGAGTCGGTGGCCACGCAGCCGATGGAGTCAACTACATCCACCACATACGTCGTGGTGCGCTGTGGCGTTACCTGCGGCGTAGCCGACGAGGCGTTGACGAGTCCCGGCGCCTGACGCCACTGATAGCGTACGCCGCCCGAAGCGCGCAGCGTTGCCGTCGTGCCGGCGCAAACGGTCGTGTCTTGCGACACCTTGATCTTTGCCGGAGGGATGATCACAACAGAGACCGTCTGCACGGTCTGACATCCAAGTTGATCCGTAGCGACAACGGTAAAGGTCGTGTTGGCCGAGATCACGGCCGTTGGCTGCGCAAAGGTAAAATCGTCAAGGAATTCCGCAGGCGTCCACGTATAGGAGTAGCCTGGCACAGGCGGCCGCCCCAGGCGTATGGGCTGTCGTGCGCAGATAACGGTATCCCGTCCGGAAAACAGCGTCGTGAACAGCTGCTGAGGAAAGTTCGGCAGGTCCCAGCCCACCGTTGCGCCGGGAATGTTGATGTGCGAGTCGACAAATCCGCAGGTCCGTCCGCGCGTATTTGGCGCCATGATACCGGCAAGTACCGTGCTTGATGGTCGCGCGATGTACAAACGTCCATTCGGCGCCAGCTGCATGCCACCCGGCGCATAGCCGAAGGCCGTCGCGCCTATCACGTCGACCGTTGCACTCACCTGTGCTGCCGTCACATCGTACTGCAGGATCTGTCGCGCCTCGGTAGGTTCGGTGCCCCCTCTGCCTACATAAAGCAGTTTACTATTTGGCGAGAATGAGCAACCATAATGTCGAGTACCCACACCCCATCGTTCGATGTTCGTAAGCTGGCCCGTGGCATTATTGAAACGATACAGCTCGATACCGGCAGACTCATTCACGGCAACGAGCATCTTTCCGTCGGGCGAGATCTTCATCTCGCCGCCAACCTGGTCGGCCGAGCTTAGGGGGATCATGCCATCTGTCACAACCAGCGACGTGGTGTCGAAACCAGCGGCGAACTTTACGCGATAGCTGCGGAACTGTCCACTCACCATCTTGAACACCACCCAGTAGTCCGAACCGTTACAGGCCTTGATGGCCGTTACCTTTTCGGTAACGCCCTGAACGATGCGCTCGGGGTCGCCGACCACAACCGTCGACCCTGCAACTTCGATCAGCGACACACGTGCTTCGCCGTTGGGATAGCTGCTCTGATCGGACGTTGTGAACAGGTAGTACTTGCCCTCGCGGCCGGGATACGGCACGATGACGGCCGATTGCGTGGCCGATGTGCATGAGGCACAGACGTCGGACTTGACCACCGTGCCCGCGGCATTCCATACCGTCGAGCCATCGGTGTAGAACAGCACCTTGCCCGTAACGGGGTCAGACACAACTGCAGTGCCACCACCGGCTGCCATGGTTGGCGCAGGAACCGGCAACACGGTGTCGGCCGCAAAGCTCAGCCCGCCTGCGCTGCCGAAATACCACGTGAACGCCGTTTTGTCTTGCGCCGATACGGTCAATGCCGCACAAAGCAAAAGGGCCGTGATGCTGGATCGCAAGAGCTGCATTGCCATGAAGAAGGTGGGGGTTGCTTGGGCCTTCAAATGTACGGGGCACAAGCCGTATGTTCGCTCTATGCTTCGCTATCCGGTCGCCTGCCTCCTTATCATCATGTCCGTCGTCGCGACCGATGCCCAGGTACGGTTTACAGACGGTATGTGGGTGGAAGGGGGCATCGATACTGCCACGCGTGCGCTTGCATGCTTCGGGCCAACGTCAGACACGCGCTACGTTGCCATCACCTTTCGTGACTCGCTGGTGCTTTCGCCGTTGCTGACGCTTCGCGCCCGCGGCATGTCCGACGTGGCCATCGCCGTGGTCGACCGCAAGTGGCGTTTGCTGGGCTACGACCATGTGGGCGGACCCGGTGTTGACTCGGTGGTGGCAATGACGACGGCTCCCAACGGCGACGGCGTGGCCGTCATCGCCGCCTGCGGCGGTACCGTCGTGCCAACGACGTGTCGCGTTGGCGGTACCACGACGTCGGGCCGCGGCGGCTTCGATGTGGTGACCACACGCTGGAAGCCCGATGGAACACCGCGCTGGGCGCGGCTTGACGGCGGCAGCGCCGCCGATGTTCCGTCGGCTGTCGCCGCCGCAGGCGGCGGCATCCTTGTCTGCGGCACCTACGTTGGCAGCACACGGTTCGACACGATCGTCAGACGCGACGAGGCCATCACGTCGATGTTCGTAACAAGGTTTACGGAGTCTGGCAACGTCTCCTGGGTAGCCTCGACCATGTCAATCGACGATGACGCCGACATACCGCGTGGTGCCGCTGTGGGCGGCAGCGCCATTGCGATGATCGACAACGTCGTGACGGCAACGGCTGCGGGCGCCGGCGTTGTTGGTATCGACGGCATGCTGACGCGTGACGTGAATACGGACTTCGAGACGTTTCCGTATGTCATGACCATCGACACGGCCGGACGACCACTGTCGTGGCAGCGCATCGCAGCCTGTCGTGGCGACTCCGTCGTCCACACGCCCATCGGTTCGACGCTGGTGTCGGGCCTTATCGAACCCCGCTTCTGTCAGCCCGGTACCGAGCCAGCCTTTCGGATCCTGCTTGGCGGACAACGTCTGAGCTACGTGCCCGGAGGCCTGAACAGCAACGTCGCCGCCGCCGCTACCACCTCGGGCGGTGCCATCGTCATGGCGGGACGCTTCGAGCGGACGATGCTCTTTGACAGTCTGAGCCGCAGGCCCGACATTGTGGCAGCTTCGACGTCGCTGCAGGATGGCTGGATCGCCGTGCTCAGTCCCGACGGCTCCTTGCTTGCCGCAGCAGCCCTGCAGGCCGAAACCTGGGGCCAGGTCACGAGCGTCGACACCCGCCGGTCGGCCATGATGGTGGCCGCCGTGTCGCGCGGCTCGGTCCTTGCCATCGAACCGCCTCTTGGCTACGCCGACCGCGTCGGCTGCGCCATCCTGCTTGCCGAGTCGACGGCAACGTCGGCGTCCGACCAGACGCCGATGCCTGCCGAGACCGACGATCTGCTGGGGATCTGGACGCTGGAGGGACGCTACGTCGGCACCGACGTCCGCCCACTCGCGCCCGGCATCTATGCCGGGCGTCGCGCCAACACTGCCCCCTTCCCCATTCTTGTTGGCATGCGTGGTCAGTGATGCCGACTGTCTAACTTTGCATTCACTGTTTTCCTGCGCCATGCCACCTGTACACGCTACATCACTAACCGCCTTTCCGCTGTTCCGACGCGGCAAGGTGCGCGACGTCTATGACCTTGGTGACCGACTGATGATGGTTGCCACCGACCGCATCTCGGCCTTTGATGTGGTGATGAACGAACCCATTCCCGACAAAGGGGCGTTGCTTACGCAGATCTCGGCATACTGGTTTGCCACACTTGGCAACGTCGTGCCGAACCACCTGCTGTCGACCGATGTCGACACCGTGGACGGACTCTCAGACGCCGAACGCGCAATGCTGCGCGGCCGCACGATGATCGTGCGAAAGACGCGTCCGCTGCCCATCGAATGCGTCGTCCGTGGCTACCTTGCCGGGTCGGGATGGAAGGAATACAGTACATCCCGTACCGTGTGCGGCATCAGCCTGCCCGATGGCTACGTCGAATCGTCGAAACTTGCCCAGCCGATCTTCACGCCGGCCACCAAGGCCGAAGAGGGTCACGACGAGAACATCTCGTTCGAACGTGCCGTCCAGATCGTGGGCATCGACGTTGCCACACGTGTACGCGACCTGAGTCTGGCCCTGTTCGAAGCGGGCGGACGCGACGTGGCTGCCAAGGGACTGATCCTTGCCGACACGAAGTTTGAATTCGGTCTGCTCGACGACGGGTCGGTGATCCTGATCGACGAGGCGCTCACGCCCGACTCGTCGCGCTACTGGCTTGCTGCCGACTACGAACCGGGCAAGGCACAACACAATTTTGACAAACAGATCCTGCGCGACTGGCTGGAAACGTGCGACTGGAACAAGCAGGCGCCGCCACCTAGGCTGCCGCAGGATGTGATCGACGGCACCCGGGCTAAGTACATCGAAGCCTACATGCGCATCACCGGTGCCGATGCGTGGAAACCGACCGACGCATGAGGCAGGATAGCGACAAACCATGAGCACCTTTTCGTTCGACGATAATGATGTTGCCCTGCAGCGGCGTGTGAACGACCTGCTGGACTGGGGTCTGGTGATGGCCGTGATCGGCGTGCTTGGTATCGGCCTGGTGTCGATCTACAGCGCCACGTATCCCGGCTTCCTGGAGTCGACTGCCGTCCGCGTCAGCGACACATTCGTCAAGCAGGTGATGTATGCCACGGTTGGCATCGCCGCCGCCATCGGTCTGTTCTTCGTACCCGAGCGGTGGATCCGCGACCTGGCCTATCCGATGTATGCCGTAGGTATGCTCATGCTGGTGGCGGTGCTGGTACCGGGTATCGGCCACGTGGTGAACGGACAACAATGCTGGATCCGCATTGGCGGGTTCACGTTCCAACCCTCGGAACTTGCCAAGTTTACCACGCTGCTTGCGCTTGCGCGCTTCATCAGCGAGAAGAGCACCGATGTCCGCTCGTTGCGAGACCGTCTGATCCTGCTTGGCATGATCGGCCTTCCTATCGGATTGATCATGATGCAGCCCGACACGGGCTCGGCCGCCGTCTTCATGGCCATGGGACTTGGTCTGTTCCTGTGGATCGGCGGCGATCTGTTCTTTCTGTACATCGTTGGCACGGCACCGTTCGTTGCCGCCGCAGCGCTCTACGGTGTGCTGTTCGACAACATGTGGTGGTTTGCCATCATTGTCGGTCTGGTGACGATCGGCGCCTTCCTGTTCCGACGTAATGTGATACTGACGGCTGCCGCCGTGCTGATCCTGATAGCGGGCGGCATGACGGTACGACCCGTGTTTGAACAGTTGGAGCCCTACAAGCAGAACCGTCTGGTGACGTTGTTCGAGCCGGAGCGTAACCCTCGTGGTCAGGGCTATCACGTGCTGCAGTCCATGCTTGCCGTTGGTTCCGGCGGCATCACGGGTAAGGGCTTCCGTCAGGGCACGCAGACGCAGCTACGGTACATTCCGGAGCAGTGGACAGACTTCATCTTTTGCGTGCCGACCGAGGAATTCGGCTTTGTAGGCGGCGTTGCCGTGATAAGTCTGCTGGCCGTGATCATGCTCCGGGCCGTCTACATCGCCGGAGCGGTGCGCACGCGTTTTGCCAGTGTGATCTCGTTCGGCTTCGGCTCCATCCTGTTCTTCCACACGCTGGTGAATATCGGCATGGCCATCGGCCTGTTCCCTGTGATGGGTATTCCACTGCCATTTCTCAGCGCCGGCGGCACGGCCCTGATCGTGAACATCGCCGCCATTGGTCTGCTGCTGAACTTCTACAAGACACGTCGGCGTCGAGCCGGCCGTGTGTGATGCCGGTCCGCCTAGCCATCACCTGCGGCGACGTCAACGGCATCGGCCTTCGATGTCTTGCAGGTGCCGTCGGCCACGCCACCATCGACGCAGCGCTGCGCCTTGTTATCACGCCCGACGTTCTGCGCTCGTGCATCGACGCCTATGCATTGCCCGGATCGTTTGACGGCACGGCCTGGACTATTGGTGCAACGCGTATCGCGGTGGAACCGCTTGGCATCGACGTGCATGTCACGCCCGGCGCACCCGGCGACGAAGCGTCGCGGCTCGCGATAGCATCGCTTGCACGCGCCTTTGCCATGGCAGCCTCGTCAGAGGCAGACGCCGTCGTGACGCTCCCCATCAGCAAGCATGCGCTGCAGCGTGTTGGATGGCCCTATCCCGGGCAGACCGAGATGGCCGCCGCCCACAGCAGCGGTACCCCGCTCATGGTACTATGCACGCGTGACGTGCGCGTAGCGCTTACAACCGTGCACATCCCCATTCGCAGGGTTGCAGACACCCTTACGGAATCGCTCATTGTGGAGCGTCTTCATCAACTTCGCAACCATCTTGTCGACGACCTCGGCATCGACCACCCTCGCCTTGCCGTTCTTGCCATCGACCCTCATGCCGGCGACGGTGGCGCCATTGGAACGGATGATCAGAAGGTTGTTGCACCGGCGATTCAGCAGGCACGTGCCCAGTCTCTTGATGCGCACGGCCCCTTTCCTGCCGATGGCTTCTTTGCCTTTGGAGCCTACCGTGCATTTGACGGCATCCTTGCCATGTATCACGATCAGGGTCTGATCCCCCTCAAGCTTGTAGCAAAAGGGGCAGGGGTAAACGTCACGGCCGGCCTGTCGGTGGTACGTACCTCGCCGGACCATGGCACGGCCTACGACCGAGCCCTGCGGGCCGACGTCGATCATGCGAGTACGCTCGAGGCCATCGAAATGGCCATTGCCATTGCGCAGCGGCGACGCAGCGTGTAGTACCAGCGTGATAGCTGCGTTACAGCATCACCAGCGACCGGCGAATCCCGGTGCGTGTGGTAGCCACTACCACGTATGCGCCCGAGGCCAGCTTCGTTGTTGGAATGTCTGCCGTAAAGCACGGCGCAAGCACCGATGCCACGCGTTGTCCGTCGAGCGTTAGCACCGCAATGTCCAGCAGTTCTTCGTCGGCGGCCACGCGAAGCGTGCCATCGCGCAGCGTGTATGCCGATAGGTTGCCCACTGCCCCTTGACGGTCTTGTACGGAGACGATGTTCTCAACCTTGATGCGGAGGTAGCCTTCGCTGGTGGCAAGATGGGCGTATCCGTCGGGAGTAAAGACGATGTCGTTGATGTCCAGGGAGCCGCTCACGTTCAGCGGATCGCCGATGCTCCATCTTGTGCCGTCGTCTGCCGAGATGGCGATACCGAATGACGGATGAATGGCAACGACGCGGCCGTCCGGCATGTCGGCGAATCGGATGTCGGTCGTGCCAAGACTTGGGCGGTCCAGGAAAGAGTATACACGTTTCCACGACCTTCCATTGTCGGTCGATCGGTAGATGTCGCTTTGCTCAAGAATGTAGTTCGCAGGCATCAGCGAGAGCGGGCTCACTCGGGTGATCGATCCGTCGAACGGCGACATCTTCCACGGCCGGATGCGAACGTCGGAAACGACGCAAAGGATGGTACCTTTTGCGGTTCGGTGCAGGGACGAGACGTAGGCATTGGAATCGATGTCGGTACCGGATCTGACCCACGTATCGCCGCTATTTGTGCTGATGACAATACCTCCGGGGATACTGTCGTACTGCACGTCCAGACTGTCGAGTACCGTCATACCACGCAGACCGGCGATGAGAGTGCCATCGCCGGCTTCGAGGATATCACCGACCGCTGCACGAGTCGTATCCTTGTTGACGATCCGTCGCGGCAACGTGGCACCAACATAGACCCACTCGCGGCCACCATTGAAGGTGAAGTACAGGGAGTCCATGGCCGATGCGATGATCTTCGGAGTGACCTGTTTGACGAATCGAGATGTTCGTGGCAGCAACGTATCGATGAACCTGCCATCGGACGAATACCGCAGCAAGGCATCGCCGCTCACCCACATCTCGTTTGCATTGGGCGTGAACAGCGTGGACGGACCGTAGCGATGACGGTAGCGAGTACCGAAATCCTCGTCGAACATTAGTGACCTCCTTGTAAACAGGCCTGTGATATCCCAGCCTGTACGAATTCTGTGCCAGAACGGACCAAGGAGCGTCACGTTCCACGGTTCGCCCGGCGAAGGCTGCGTCATCACGCGGTTTCCTTCGGTGATCAGCGCCATGCCACCTCCGGCTCTGGGAAACAGTCGATTGATCCCTACCCACGACTCGCCCCATTGCGGGTCACGGTCGATGTTGTCAACCATCGACCACGTGACGCCGGCATTGGTGGTTCGCATGAACTCGCCGTAGAAGAAGGAGGCAAACCACATCGAGTCGGTAACGGGAAGGATACGCTGCTGATTGCCCGGCTCGTTCTCGTACACAGGTGGCCTTGATGCACCGGGACGTTCGTGGGTGGCAACCATACCGGTACGCGTATTGATGACCGTATAGACAAAGCTCTTCGCTGCGGTCCCCTCGGGTATGCATGTTGTAACGATGAAGCGGTCGCCAAACAGGCCTGCCGCTGTCACGGTCTGGAAGTTCGAATAGCGTGCCGGAGCACTTGCCACGCGCAGGTCGTGTTGTTGGCCGACGGTGAAGACCTCGCCGTACCTTCCATAGACTACGGCCATTGTATCGGTGATCGGTTGTATGTCTCGTATCGAGATACGTCGCAGCGTATCTGTAACGGGATCTCGAAACGTGGTGATGTTCGTAAAAGCCGAATCACCCGGACGTTGGATCTTCAGCGTATCGGTCGTTATCTGCACAACCGTGTTATCGCGCAGGCGCAGGTAAGGATTGCGTGGCTGAATATCCACCGTTGTCTTCTGGCCCGTTGCCATCGACAGTTCGTAGGTTCCTGCGAACTGTTCAACGGGCCAGCTCATCACTCCCGGCTTCACGGTGCGGAAGTTGACATTGGAGTAGGTTCCGCCTACAGGGATCACCTTTGTGGACCGACCTGCATCGGTGGTCACGATGATACCCATCGTTGAATCCTGCGCTATCGTGTTGTCGAACACCAGTGCGTCTGGCTGTATAAGTCGAGGGATCTGCTCACGAAAGTCGAATCGATCGCCGAAGACCGACGAGTCCGGAAACAGATATCGCAAGGTTGCACCTGCATCCTCGCTCACCAGATTCATGTTCAGCTTCAGATAGACACGTCCGAAGTAGTACCAGCGTCCGCGCTGATCGATCTGCCACGATGACGAAACATCGATGTAGAACATCTTCCGTTCGAACACGTTGCGCCACGTTGCGCCGCTATCAGCGGTTACATACGTGTCGTATGCTCCGCCGTCGAACATGATCATGTTCCGCGTGTTATCGGAGCTGAGCGTTGACGTTCCGCCTTTCAGACGGTAATACTTCGGGATCTTCAGCAGCCACTCAGGCTGCTGTGCACTCACGGTGAGCACGCAGACAATGGTAAGCGCAATCGACACTACGATACGAAGCATGTGTTCTCCGGCATGCAAGGCCAACAATCTACAGCGTTATCAACGCTGGTGCGACAAGCTACACAATCTCAGGGCGAAGAATCTGCATAGGGGCATTGCCGCGCGATGAAATGACAACACCTGTGGACATTGGTTACACGCGTTGGCATGTGATCACTCGCGGAGCGCGAGTGCCAATGCCAGCGACCATGTGCGATCCCCGACATTACCGTACATACGGCATCTGCCTGCGGAGTATCTTCCGTGTAACGACAGGAGCCTGCGTATGCTGTTCGGTTTTTCGCCTTTCTCATTCCTGGTGTCCGTGCTCACGGTAGTGATTCCGTGGCTGGTCATCATGTTGCTGTCCTCGCGGATCAAGCGTCTGCAGGAACGTCTGCAACACCTCGAACGCATGGTCTACGGCCTGCAGCATCACACGCAACGCACTACCGACGCCGTTGCGTCCGAGACGCCGATGCAGCAACCAACGGCGCCACCACCTCCGCCGCCGCCAACGGCCGTACATCAACCCGTGCCGCCGCCGCCCATTCCAATGCCAATCGGCATGCAAGGGGCAAGGCCGCAACCATCGCCCGGGCGGACGCGCTCGCGCGCCGAGGTCGAACTGCTGGTTGGCGGCACCTGGCTAAGTCGGATCGGGGCAGTAGCACTTGTGATTGGCACGTTGTTCTTTTTGAAGTATGCCTTCGACAACGGCTGGATCTCCGAGTGGATGCGTGTGGCCATCGGCCTTGGTGTTGGCAGTGCGCTGCTGGCCGGCGCCGAGCGGTGGCATCGTCGAGGTCTGTCGTTGTTCGCCCAGGGTCTTGCCGGTGCGGGCATTCCCATCCTGTATCTGAGCGTGTATGCAGCCTATGGCTTCTACCATCTGCTGCCGCAGCCGGCGGCCGTTGCCGCCATGTGCGTGGTCACGGCGGTGTCGGTGTTCATCGGCCTGCGGCATGACTCGCTCTTCATCGCTATCATGGCAGCCGTTGGTGGCATCTGCACACCGTGGTGGCTTTCTACCGGGCACATGCACACAACGGGCTTGTTCGGCTACGTGACCGTTGTTGCCTGCGGCTTGTTCGCCATTGCCATCATGCGTCCACGCTGGGTTGGCATCGCAGGTATCGCCTATGCCGGCATGTGGTTCTGGTGGCTGGTGTGGAACAAGGGTCGCTACACCATGGCATCGCCCGACGTGGTCGAGGGTACGGTAATGGCATCGATCTGCCTGCTGCTGGGTGTGGCGTTCCAGTACATCGTCGAGTGCCGCGTTGACGATAACCATCAGCACCTGCGACGCCTGCTCCATGGCGTCCACCTCACCGTGATGTTCGCTGCCGTGCTCTATGCGCTCGACACGTTGGTGCCGCGCGAGAACGAGCTAGCGACGGCCATCATGGGACTGCTTGGCATTGGCATGGCCTTGCTGTACCGACGTATGGGGGCATCCGTTGCATCATCGATGTATGCCGTTGCTGCACTCTTTGCGCTGACGTGGTGTGTTGGCTACGAAACCGACGCCTTTGTCGATGCCATCGGATGGTCGTTGATCGGCATCACGGCGATCGTCGTCATGCGCAGCGTGCATGACGTGCCCGCGCGCATCACGTCGCTGTCGATCATTGCCCTGGGTCTGCTTGCAGCATGCATGGACGAGCGCAGCACGGGCATCACCACGGCCTCGCTCCCGCCGGTGGTCAATCTTCGCGTAGCGGCACTGGTGTCGGCAGGCCTTGCTGCCATCATCGGCACGCGGCTCGTGCCGGCGTCTGCGTCGCCATGGCAGATGTTGCTCCCCGTGCTTCGCACGGGCGGCTACCTTGCGATGGTCCTATGCGTGCACCGCGAGGTCTTCGATGCCATCACCTTGCAGGCGCATGACCTGACGATAGGCCACGTTGGCACGGACCTGTTCGCAACGCTTGTCGCACGCGGTCATGCCCTTGCTGCCATGACAAGCATGGTGCTAGCCTCGGCATTTGTCGTGGCGCACCGGTGGTTGCGCGACGAAGCGGCGGCGCTGGCCGGCATTGCAGCTGCACTTCTTGCGGCCGTATGGTGGCTCTCGCATGCGTCGGACGTACCAGACCCGGCAGTGCTGCAGCCCTTTCTGAGCGTGCGCACGTTAACGGGCGCCGTGATGACCCTTGCACTCATACCTGCAGTGCTGTCGGGTCTGCCATCGGTAACGCTGGTGCCGCCCGCCGTTGTGCGGACGGCTCTTGGCGTATTGCTGATCGCGTTCAGCGTTGCCTTCTGTACGATCGAAGTGGTGTGGCCCGAGACCATCATGATCCATCGGCTGCTTGATGATGGCACGGCGGCGGAGCGCGCTGCGGCGTGGGACCGGTTCCACCTTCGGATGTCGGCCACGTGGATCGTCTATGCCATTCTGTTGATGGCACTCGGATTTGTGCGACGCATTCCGGCCGTACGGGTGGGTGCGCTGGTGCTGTTGCTGCTGTCGATCTGCAAGGTCTTCCTGTACGACCTGTCATTCTTGGAGCAGCCCTATCGCATCGTCTCGTTCATCGCTCTTGGTGCCATCCTGCTTGTTGCCGGCTTCATGTATCAGCGGTTCAGACATGTGATCCTCGCTGCCCCTTCCCAACCCTTAGCGGGTGACGATACCGTCTGACGGAAGCAGCGTGACCGATGCGTGACGTGTGCGCATGTAGGGGACATCGCTGGCCGAGGGTGCGGTGATCAGGCCCATGCTGTGCCACAACACGATGTCGCGCCGCCCGATGGCGCTGTTGTTCTTGACGAACAGCGGCAGGCCGCCTACGTCGTCGGCTTGGTTAGGATATGGTCCGGCCGCAAACAGCTCGACGGGATTATAGGCCGTCGTCCACGTATCGTAGCCCATGAACTCCGTCCGCCGTCTGAACCCTGTCTGCTGCAGCATGGGCAGCACACTTGGCTGGTCGTAAGCAACGGTGTAGGCAGCATTATCGGCACCTGTGACGCGCCATGAGCGGAAGGTCGCATCATCGCGACGTCGGCGTGCTTCCTGTTCGTACCGGAAGCCGAACGTGTCGGCGCTGAAGACGTCCTTGCTTGCAACTTGATTGGCGCCGAACAGCATATCAATCTCGTCGATGCTGTTTGCCGCACCATGCACGTCCACGTCCATGCGGACGCATGCTGCGTGATACGTGCGTGGTACCGATGTTGGCACGGATCCATCAACGCCAACATCCACCGTCAGCGAGCCATCCGTGCGGAGCACATAGGCCACCGTGTACTCAAGTCCGTGGATACGTGCCGTACTCAACACCACCAGTTCGCGGACCTGCTCGCGCGTGTATGCATGCGGGTTGCGGGCATTGTTCGCAGGGCGTCCTTGCCAGGACGTACCTGCATCGCGCTCGTAGATGGCGATCACATCTTGCAGCGTGCGTACATCACCGGCATCGGTCACGGCAGCTGTCGACAGCAGGGTTGCGTAGGAGGGTACATCAGCATTGCGTGCCAGCGTGCGTGCGTACGTACCAAGACCGTGTTCGCCCACAAGGAATTCCTGTTGCCATGAGGGTCGGCCTGTAGAATCCAGCCGGGCAGTAAACAGTTCCGACAGCGACAGGCGCCATGCAATGCGGCGTGTGGTATCGTCCAGCGTACGTCTCACATCATACAGCACCAGCCCCTCGTGTGGCGTCAGCATTGGCGAGCACGTCCACCCACGCCACTGCAAGCGTCCGTTGGCATACGTCCACGTTGGCCGCCCCGACAGCGTCAGCCGTGTCGAGGATGTCTGTTCCTTCGTCTTCGTAGCAAGTGTCAAGGGGGCGGCGTCTGACGTTGAAGCAGCATCGTTCAGGAGCATCACGCGGCCGTTCATCACATCGACAAGACATCGCAATCCCTCGACGGGTGCATCGTAGCGAGCGCCCTCGGCAGACCGCTGATACGTCACCGCGAAGGCAAGCCGCTGCGGAAACCCCGTGATCGGCGAGCCACTTGCGTAGCAGACGTTGGCCACATCGTTAGGCGACAGGCCACGTCGCACGAGTGCCTGTTGCCATCCTTGATGTGCTCGCACCACCGAGTCGGCGCGATCGGCATCGCGTTGCGTCAGCGCCGGCTGCACGCGATTCCGCACCACCACTTCGGCAACACGCCTGCGGCGCACATCCACGGCGATCTCGTACGTGGTTTGCGTCGCAGCATCGAACGCCACAGCGTGCATCGCACGTGGGCCTTCGCCATTGGGATATGCGAGCAGACTATCCTTGGGCTGTTCCTGCAGGCCCATCGACATGATCCGCGCGTTGGCCGGCCATCGGCTGTCGGACTTCATCACGTCCACCGCCTGCTTCAGCTCTGCCTGCGTAGGCAGCGCCAGCTGGTGCGTCACTCCTTTGCGCTGTGCGGCAGCAACAACGGTCGTCATTGCCAGCAGCAGCAGCGTAACACGTAGTTCTCGTTTCATTGCTGCAAAAATCGGAAAAGTGCACGTGGCCCACACATCGTGGGCACATGGCGACCGGATTCAAACGTTGGCCATGCGTCGGCCGTTTGTTCAAACGGAAACACCCCGAGTACGCGGAGCGTATCGGGGTGTTCGAAAAAAGACCTGGCGACTACCTACTCTCCCACACCAGTTCAGGTGCAGTACCATTGGCGCAACGAGTCTTAACTGCTCTGTTCGGAATGGGAAGAGGTGTGTCCCTCGCGCTGTCGTCACCAAGATAGTCTGTCAAAGCGATGGCGTGGGCGTTAGAGCGCCCATCACGGGTCCATCACCAAGAGATGGTGATGCGGGAATCAACGGATGCCGTAGATATCAACGACTGACTGACGAGGTTGCCGCCCAGGATGGAGTGTCCTGTTGCGGAAGAACTATTTAAAAAATAAGTGGTAAGTCCTCGGACGATTAGTACTTCTCGGCTCCACACGTTACCGTGCGTCCACCTGAAGCCTATCAACCCGGTCATCTCCCGGGGTCCTTACTAGTTGGGGTACCTCATCTCGGAGTGGGTTTCGCGCTTGAGATGCTTTCAGCGCTTATCCTTCCCGGACATGGCTACTCTGCCGTGCCACTGGCGTGACAACAGATACACCGTCGGTCCGGTCATTCCGGTCCTCTCGTACTAAGAACGACTCTCCACAAGTACCCTGCGCCCGCATAGGATAGGGACCGAACTGTCTCACGACGTTCTGAACCCAGCTCACGTACCGCTTTAATTGGCGAACAGCCAAACCCTTGGGACCTTCTCCAGCCCCAGGATGCGATGAGCCGAC
>VFFB01000025.1 GCA_018882585.1 Candidatus Kapaibacterium sp. | reverse complement strand
GCAATGTACATACCAACAACGTCCTCGACACGGTGTCAGTGTGGCATCGGACGAGGTTGTCAAAGGTCACCGGTTTTGGCGATCGTCTCAGGTCGGTTGTTGATCAGATGTTCGACAACCAGATGGAGGCATGTATTGCCTTCGGCATCTCCTCGCCACAACTGCTGCGTCGGTACTTCACTGGGATGATCGTTCCGAGTGGCTCTGTCCTTGCCGCAATTGCGAGCTGTGGCGTCAACGTCAACTGGCTGCTCACCGGAAAAGGTGAGTTGTGCTCACAGGACGAAGCAGGTACGTTTCTTATGGGCTACCTCGCCAATCGCTGCCCGGACGCACCCGAGATCGACGACAATGGCCAAGTCTCGTTCAGCGGAGCGCTCTCTCGATGACATCTCGTCGCACATCATCACCTGATAGCGCCACCTCCTACGTTGACGATTTCGGGCGACGACTGCGTTGGGTGACGGAGCACTTGTTTCGGAACCATATGCACGTATGCTACGTGTTGCGCATTAGCTCCGTCACGCAACTCAAAAACTACATGAGTTGCATACAACGGCCGGCGTTTCTGGTCCTTGAATCTGCCTCGAAAGCTGGCATTTCTCTCGATTGGCTGTTGACCGGCTGCGGAGAATGGTACAACACATCGGATGCCGGCAAGGCGCTCTATCAGCGCAGCATCGATGAGGGCATCACACCTCCTTCGGACCTTTCAACCGGAGCGGGACAGTGAGACGACGCTGCACCATGGATGACACCCTATGGACACGCCCGTTTGCAGCGGCGTACTTGGGGATGTCAGTAGCCTCGGTGCAGAAACTGATGATGAACGGCACGCTGCCGTACTGCTTCCCATTCCCTGACAATGACATCGACGTCAGACTCTTCCGGGAAGATGTGATCGCCTACCGCGACAAACTCCGAGAGGGCGCACTGGCACGTGTGCAAGACATGAAGACACGGGCCTCACAGATCGAGACCAGCTACAACAACTTCATCCGGAGATCACGCAATGTCTGATTCCGTATCGGCTGTCTTCAAGCCGGGAGACCTCGTGCACCCAAAGCGCAAGACGGGTCACTTCTCAAACTGCATGGTCGTGGTCGATCCGCAGGAGATCGGTGCGACGCCGATCATCGGCCGCACCCTCGTGGTGCTGGCGTTCCCGAACCTGCACATCCCGACCGAGTTCAACCACATGCCTGAGTCGATGCAGGCCGACATCGTCAATCGCCTGAACGCCATTCGTGAGGTTCCGACCGACTCCTTGGTGAGCCCGGAGGACAAGGGCCTCGTGCTGATCTCACCGGAGTGGTTTGCTGAGCACTCCCAGAGCCCCTTCGAAACCACCACGGATGGTGTGAATGAACTGCCACCTCAGGTCGTGGATGTCGAGCGCACGGACATCACGGAAGACGACGTGTTCCGGGGTACTCCTGAGGTGATCGAAACGAGCCTCGAAACAGCACCCGACCACTCAGAAGATGACAGAACCACTCCTAGATCAGCGCAAATCCTTGGCTTCAGTGAGTGAGATGGCTCGAATTGGCGACGAAATCGACCCAGAGCGCCCCAGTGTGCCCCAGAACGCCCCAGAGCGGCACAAGGCGGCCCATAAGGGTGCCCAAGAACGCCCAATAGCGATCAATGCGCCCTATGTGGAGATCCCTGCGCTGCGTCCGGTGGACATACGGCGCATGCTGAGGCTCTCGGGACACACGCAAGTCGAGCTCTCGCGCTTCATGGGACGATCGCGGAACTACGTGAACGAGAAACTGGCCACTGGTCAGATCCCGCTCAGGATGATCGAAGCGCTGTACATGCTCTTGGGGCACGACATGTTCTGGTCTGCCTATGACGGACGCCACTGACAATGCACTATCCATCGCATCACGAACGGAGTACCCCATGACATTGCCCCCGGGAGAGGACCTCGAGCACGGCCGTACGGCCGCAGAGCATGACGCACCTGATGAGCTTGATCGGCTGTGGGATCGCCTCAGTCGGATCCCGCTCAGTGAGCTGACACCTCAGCAGCGAGAGATGTGCATGCGTCACATGCTGCGTCGGCGCGTTCCGATCACGCGAGATCCCGCGTTGCATGCATTTGCCGTTGAGGTGGTGCGCATGGACGGACGGCACGCGTCGTACTCACTTGCTGCACGATCCCGCAGCCATGCCACCAACGTGGCGCTTCGCCGCGAGAGGGCACGCGGCTACACGCGATCGCAGGTGCTCAATCTGCATGACCTCGGCAGTGTGTACGCCGTCAACCCGGGACCCCTGTGATCAACCAGTGAAACTGTGGGGCGTTCGAAGGAGCGTCCTGCATTCCCCCATGGCGAGCCCGTCGACGCATGCGAGAGCGGCGGCGGGCACTTTCGGCGGCCGAGGCTCAGACGGTGAGCCCCAACCACGTGACGGGTTCGACTCCCGCGGCCGCCACCAGCGACGAACTCCATCCCATAGGACCCGCGATGGCAAAGGAAAAGAAGTTCCTCCGAGACACGAGCGTGTATGACCGCCTCGAGGATCTCGACCTGATGATTGACGAGAAGTACCTCTACCTCTGGTTGACCATCAACCGCGACATCACCATCAGCGGGCTCTACGAGGTCAACCGCAGGGCCATGTGCTACAACACGGGCATCTCGCGGGATCGGATCGATGCCTGCCTGCAACACTTGGCCGATCGAGCACTGCTCGTGTACGATGCCGAACTGATGTTCATACCTCAGATCCCCGAGGAGCAGAACATCGAGGGACGGCGAGGTTGGCAGTCGCACTTGGAACGCATGCGATCTGAGAAGTCGACATGGCGGAGCGATCTGCCTGGCTCTCCGAACATGGCGTATGACGCGTTCCTGCGGCACCATGCCGAGCGATTCCACGAGATCGATGAGGCTGCCCGCATGGATGCGGAAGAGGCCTACGATTCAGAAGATGAGTCGGGTGTGGCCGACATGGAGTCAGCTGATCAGTCCGCTACACTCCCGGACGACCTCGCCGCCGGCGAAGATGCGAACGCGTCGGAGCATCCATTCGATGTGGCGATGGCCGCCAATGGCCGGCGGCAAGCACGAAGGCAGATCGGTGCGGGACCCGAGGCCGCAGCGTCTGCATACACCCCTGCGAATGGAGCCTCGGATCCCGTCGAGGTGACCCACGCAAGCGACTGCCAGTCGCTTGAAGCGACTGCGAGAAAAGCAGACAACGGACGAAGCGACTGCCAGTCGCTTGCAGCGGCTTCACCAAACAGCCCTCCCGATGCGAAGTCGCTTCAACAAATGCAGCAAATAACGAAGCGACTGCCTGACAATCCTGCATTCACCTAAGCGCCTTGAAGCCGCCTGTATTAAGAGGTTAAAGAGGATTAAGAGATCTAAGAATGATGAAGACTATCCGAACAGGAAAGGAGGGGTGCGGGGAGGAAAACCAAACGGCCACCCCTCCCGCACCCGACCTGAACCCGGCAACGCTCGGTCAGGATCCCGCAGCGCATGGTCCGGACCCCGCGACGACTGTGGCCGTCGCCCCTGCGGCAGCAATACCCGTTGGAGGCCTCACAGGCGGCCGGCAGGACGCCTACGGCGGCAAAGACGGCGGCCATTGCCCCCAGGAGACCAGCACGCCACAGGACGCCCGCAACGGGGCTCGGCAGCGTGTTCCGCACGAGCCGCGAGGACTCTGGCAGGACCTTGCCCGGGAGGTCACACCGCCGGCGGATCACCGCGGACATCCCGGAGCGGCCTTCTGGCCGCCGGCAGATCCCGGAGGCAGTCGGCGCGCGTACTGCCCGACGCGGGGAGCAGCGGTCTTTGTGTGGTTGCAGGACCTCCACGCTTGGTTGCCTGTCACAGCTCCGGCCACGGCAGAGGCTTTGCCAACTCCCGGGTGTTGGATGGCCATGCTCGATCTGACGTGCGTGCCGGCGGAATCCGCCGAGTACACCGAGCTGGCCGTGAGCCTCGACGCTCTTGTCGCCCGAGATCGGCATCCGGAACTGGCGTGGGCATGGTGGCGCTACGTCGACTACCGCTGGAGGGTGTTCGGCGAGTGGCCGGATGCAGAGACGCAGTTCGAGACGCTCATGCAGATGCGCATGTGGCCTGATCCGATCGGATCGATCATGGATTCGATTGCAGCCGGGTACAAGGGCGTCTTCCCCCGGCGTGAAGACCTCCGCGCTGCGCCCGGCAACCTGTCTGCACTCGAGCATGCCGGCATGGTGCTCACCTCGACGAGAGCCATGCGTCGACTGCCACACCGCTTCGCTGTGCGTGACTCCGTCCCACTGTTCTTGCCCACTCACCTGTCTCGGAGGATCCCGTGAATCGACCAACTCTCAACGCGGTGACGCAGCCAGTGCCGTTGGTCAAACAGACCAAGGTCAAGCCAGAACGCTCCGCAAAGCCAGAGCGCTCAGTCAAGCCCGATCGCACAGTCAAAACCGATCGATCGGCCGAAACCGATCGATCGGCAGAGCGAAACACAGTCGATCGATCGACGAGATCCGACGCTCGGCCGCCGGCAGTGGGCACCTCGCCTTCGCCCGAGTCGCCCAAGTCGTCGCAGGCTGAGGCTGGTGTCAAGTACTGGCAGGAGATCGCAACGCTCTGCATGAGCATGCATGACGCCGATGCGATCGAGCGAGCACGCGAAGTTGCATCATGGTTGTGGGGGCTCAGGCAGAGTCTTGCCAAGGCACGGTGTCACGTTGTGGAGGTGGACCGCTTGGTGTACTTCTTCGCCGAACTTCAGCGACGTCGCTACACGCGTGAGCAACAGTCCACAGCCGAGATGTGGATCCTGCGCGGCGACTGGCGCTACAAGTCTCCGAAGGTTCTCACGCTCGATGACTTCTGGCCTACGGCCGAGACACTGGAGCGGTCCTGCGGCGAAATGTCGATCAGCATGGAGCACCATCGGGCGCAGCTGACGCGGGCCGTGCAGGATGCCTATCGGCAGGGTCACCATGACGGCAGCACGGCCGAGCGGGCAAAGATCGATGCACCACCACCCGGCATGGACGTCGAGGCATGGCGGCAGGAGCGGCGTGAACAGCACGAGCGACTGCTGGAGGCGGTCTCCGCAAAGGCTGACCTTGTGGAGGCCCTGAGCAGCGCCAAGCATGCGCTTGATCGGGCTGCGCGCAAAGTTGCCCGCCTGGAGGCCGAGATCGAGGTGCTGCGGGCACGATGCGGTGAAGTGCGCTCCAACGGTGGAGGTGCGTGATGGGTGTCGACCATGGTTCATTGACGATTCGCGCAGACGGAACAGCCACCATCGGTGTCTTGCTGCGTCCGGAGGAGATCGAGGCGCTTCTCGTTGTGCAGCGCATCACGGGCATCAAGTCCAATGCCGGAATCCTGCGCATTGCGCTTTTGACGCTTGCTCTCGGAGGCGATGACCACATACGACGAGCAGTTGACGTCGTACCATCGATTGCCAAAGGCAGACGCCTTCGCCGGCACCAGCGCAGCTACCGGCGACCGACGGACACGGATGGTGATGAGGTCGCGGATCCGGAAGCGGCACGATTGGAGCGAGTTGTTCGAGACTTGGCCATTGACGCTCAACGGCGCCGTGGATCCACAAGTCCAGGACGTCGCATCAACGAGTCCTCTCGAGATCGAGGGGTTTCAACGCGGGGTCGCCGAACGCCCACAGCAGGCAAGGCTGCCAAGGCGAAGCCACAAGCACCCAAGAAGCGCGGACGAAGGCCCAAGGGTGAAGGGTCGGCATCATGGGATAAGCTCGACCCGAAGCGCAAGTACCAACCACAGATGCGCTCACAACTCGACGTCTGGAGGCACTCCGCCGGAGGTGAGCAATGAACTCGAGTCAGAACGAGGCTCGGCAAACGAGCACTTGACATGGACGGTCTCACATGTGGCTGTCATCGCATCTCACAGAAGACCCGAGCGCGACTCGTCTACGTGCTCGACACGCTTGCCTGTCGTGATCTGGCGCCCGCCGACGCCGCACGATCGATGCGCATCACGCCCAAGGTGCTGCACAGACTGGTGATGGTCCTACGGTACCGATTCATGGTACCCGTTCGCTACTCGTCGTCACGGCGAGCGTACGTGCGCCTGCGAGAGGAACACCGCGATGCGGCACTGTTGCTCGCAGGGCGCATCATCTCAGACGACCGTCGATACACGCATTATCACTTCCACGACGCCACGGAGTACTTCACGGTATGAACACGACCGACCATCTCGAGCATCGCGACAAGACCTACATGTCAGATGCTCAGCGCATTGCCGTTGCCGGATTCATGCTTCTGGCGATCTCACTGATCATGGCCGTAAGTGCCATCTACGCCGCCATAATGCTATCCGTCGCCATGGCCGGATGGCTCATGGTGCTGGCACTGGTAACAGCCGTGCAGGGGACGTACAATATGTGTCGAGTCCATATCGAACGGAGGTATGTGCGGCACTATGCGTCGGCAACAGCTGCATGGAGAACTCGATATCGCGAGCTCACGCAGCGTATGACCAAGGCACGTATGGCAGTGTTCCCCGAGGAACAAGCTCTCGCCTCCGGAAAGCGAGAGATCTCCGACGTGGCGGCCGACATCCTTGCTATGGCCGAGGAGGCCAGTAAGTCGTCCTCATCGAGGAGGGTGCCGTGACCAACGCGATACGCCGTCGGCCGAGCCGTCTGCCCTCGTTGCGCTCGATGATCGCCTTCCTCGGGTTCCTGTGGGCAAGCGTCGTGGTGCTGCTCATCGTGAGCATCATGTGTTCCGGCTGCACAAGCTTGCATCCCAACCATGACAAAGCGGACCGGATCATGTGGGTGGATGCATGCAAATACCTCGCCTTCCGCAACGACCGCGCAAACATCATCGTGCACGCCGGCGACTGCCCAAACCCCGTACACCGTAGGGTTGACACGGTGTGGCTGGGAGCCGCGCAGGAGGCACAGAGCGGAGGTCGCCCATGAAGACCGGCAAAGATCAGTACGACGCGGTCAACGAGCTACTCGATGCCTATCGCCTTTTTCTGGCTTACATCATCCATATTCACCCGAGTGGTACGGAGATCGTTGGCGAGATGAATGACGCCGGCATTGACGACTTCTGCCTGCAACTCGTTTGTCAGATCAGGGAGCAACCAGAGCTGCTCTCATTACTGAGATCACGGATCAAGGTTGACGGAGAGGAGATCCACGTTGCTGATGGCAAAGTCGGTAGGCTCGAATCAGAGATACGCGAGCTGCATGACGAGATCGAGCGACTGCAGGCTGAGAATGAGCACCTGCATCGGATGCTGGGTAGTGCTTGGTGACTGCTGAACGCAACGGTGGCTATGATTTCAACCCATCTGGGCAGCATGCTTGCAATACTCCGGCAATAATCTAGTTTACATAACACCACAACCCACATTTGGAGGACTCATGTCGACGATATCAGAAGCGTTCTTGCTTGTCATGCTGGCTGTGTCGGCCGCTGCCTGTCAGTCAGAGAGCACGGCCCCGGCTGAGGACAAGGCGCAGGCCCTGCGCAACGTCCTGATTGACCACACGTGGAGGCTGGAGGGCCCGTGCTCCGAGGGACTGCCGCTGCACTCATATCGGTTTGACGCCACCGGGAAGGTTGTGGTGTTCGAGCGCATCTCGGATTCCTACGACAGGTCAACGCGGACACCATACACAGTAACCGTCAACGACGCCGGCGTGCTGTCATTGGTCGGAATTCCTCCATGCGGTTCGGCCGGTGATGTCGTGGTTTACTCGTACAACGCGGATACGGTACGATTCTACCGGTGGATGCTGGTGCGCACGCTCTAATTAGACCAACTGTGGCAACAGAGAAGGCCCCGGTGCACGAGAGTGCGCCGGGGCCCATCAAGCTGTCCGATTCATTCATTTCGATCTCGTTGTCGATCAATGCCACCCATCAGCTGACATCACACCTTAGTGAGGGCAGTTAACGGTACACGCTCAACTAGCGCCTTCGACACTACTTCATCAGATAGATCTGCCGATAGTCTCCATTGATCTCAATCATGATCGCAACAATGCGGCTCTGAGTCGCCCTAACTGCATCGAGCACCAGCGTCGATGACGTACCAACATGCGGTACGCTCACGATGGTCCGTCCCATGTAGTCATATGCAGATACTCGAGCATGCGGTGGCAATGCGGCTACCACACGGTCGAGGTCCTCATCCGAGTAACACACTCGCATGTCATTGCGGGCCGCATCTGTGTCCTCATCTGTCTGCACGCTCACAACGGGAGCGCGTATGCCGTTGACGGATCTGAATGATGTGACGCGCGGAGCATCCGCAAAACCTACAAGTGCGTCACACTCGTACAATTGCACTGCGTTCATTTCGTAAGCACCGATGAAGATCGGGCCTGTCCAGGTTTCGCCGGCATCCGTGGAATGATACAGTCTGTCGTACGTGACCACAAGCAGGCATCGCCCTTTTACCAGGGCAAGTGAGCATGCAACTACCTCGAGTGATGACGCCATCCATGACTGGCAACCGTCCCTGCTGATGTACAACTGATATTCTGAATTAATCAGACCAATAGAGTCATCAACGCTGATCGTGAAGCCAGATGGGACGGTCGAATCGTAACTATATGTATTGCGGCCTGTGCGCCTCATAAGGCCATGCCACCCGAGAGGAAGTGCGTACATGCGCGTGTCGCTCACGAATGCAACATCACGCGGTGGATAGATGAACTTCGCTGAATCTGCGACCCACGCTGCTGCAGCGCTGGCCCGCTCAAAGACGGCACCACGGGACGTGACCAGTGTCTGAAGACCGCTGCGTCGTACGTCAACTCGGAAGTACGCACCGCTCTGCAACAGTGGCCGGTCAATCGTCGGGACTTCGAGCCATGATCGGCCGGAGTCCGTTGTGGCGTACATGGCCCGCGCCGTGATCATGAGTCCAGCACCGCGATCGTTCACGCTGAAGTCGATGGCATCATCCCGTTGGTCATTCACCTGACGCTCAAAGGTTGTCTCCCATGATCTTCCGCCGTCCGACGTCCGAAGCATCAACGAGCTCGCCATCGCGATGCCGATATTCGAATCGAGCATCTGTAACTTTCGCACACTCGTGAATCTGGTGAGCCTCGGGTGCGGATTGAAAATGAGGTCAATGTCTGCGTATGCCAGAGGAGAGAACGCCCATGCCAACAGCATCGCGATGCAAACGGCTGCTGTGGGCCGCTCAATACGATACCGTCGTGCAGCAGTGCGTCCGGAGCTTGTGAACAGAGTCACGAGTTCACAACGGCGAGGTAACGAGTTCGCGTGAGTCATTGCTAGGCTGTTGATTGGTGAGAAATCTCTCCATCGTCATGCTTATGGCGCAGGCCAACAAGGAGTTGGATACATCGTTGCTTTGGCATGTACCGTGCCACCGTCGTAGTTGTTGTCTACACCGCCGGGACAGTCAACATCGTTCTCCTCCTTGACCGCCTCGGCATTCAATAGCCTTATGAAGTCACAAGGCTGAGCGAGCTCTTGGTAAGATAGGTTGAGTGTGCTTGGATTCACGGACTTCTGAACGCTGATCCTAGCAAGAACTGGTGCATTATTCCCAAACTGTCCTACCACCATCTCCTCATCCAGCGCGATTGACGTCAGCGATAATGGTTCGTAATGCCGAAACTCTGTCGGACAGTCCCAAACAACACCAACTCGATTACCTTTCTCCCCGTTACACACTCGACAACCTTGTCCGACTCCATTAACAACGGGAGGTTGAACATAACGGCAGGTTGATCCAATCACGGCAGTTCTATTGGTGGCGGCGGCAATAGACTCAATGTGATTATCGCGCTCACTTGGCTCATCGCAGCTACCAAATCGGTCATCCTTTCGCAACAGCACACCTGAACGAACGATATTCCCATCCAGCGTGAAGGTGGTGTAGAAGCTCTCGTGACCCGCAGAAAATGCGGGCTTAAGCTTGTCACCAAATCCTACGGCCGTGATGGTACCACTATGGTCTACAACCACATCTCGGAACATCAATGAAAACTCGCTGCCTATGGGTTGCTGTGGGCGTAGCACGTGCACCCACTTCTCATTGAAATCCATGTCCATCGCAATGATGAAGGCATACTCCTTGTTGATGGCATCAATGTTGGGGTCGCCGGGCTCTGGGTCCACAGGATGCGGCACGCATCCCCCGACGGCCACGATCATATCCGGAACATCGTCGTTGTTCTCATCTACGATGGTCAAGGAGTGCAGTCGAATCAATCCGCGTATCTGTGTGTTTGATGAGCCGTTGCAGTCATTGGAAATCATGGACACCTTAGCGCAGTTGTGAAGGTTTCCATACTCATCTACATTCACCACCAGTCCACTGCCAATAGCCACTCCCGTCCACCATGTTCGATGGTCACTGGAGTATCGGCTATACCGTCCTTGACGGGACTGCGTCCCACCCACGGAAAAGTAGTGAAGCGAGCTCTCTAGTGTTGTTGCGGCAACATCCTGAAGAAATGCATGAGCATCGATATTGGAATTGGATGTAATTGTTCTCGCCCAAACCCTATCGAGCGCACTACATGATTCGGCGTTGTCGAACTCAGAGACTCCAAGTAACAGCCCCTTGCGTTGCAGGAGTGACGTGGAGGCGACGTCGGGTTGCGTCGTCGCATAGCTTTGGGTCGTCGTAACGCCAGCGGCACAGTTGAGAGAACTGTTCGGAAGTGAAGGCGTTTGCGCTGATGCTACACCGTAGAAGACCTCCAGCGATCTCGTGACTGGTCGATAGACACTTATTCCATTGATGACGTCAGATTGATACTCTTCGGCAAACAGGTCAAAGTTCTTATCGGTGAACGTGTAGTTTTGGCCTTCAATAACGCTAAGAGGTATATCGTCATGCTCCTTCCCGAAAACCAGTGCTCTGCAGTCAATAGTACCTGTAAGATCTTTCACTGAGAAGAGCGTAGCGTCACAATCACCTAATGGGCCATATGGTCCGGGGCAGTCGGATGACGCGGTTGGCTTCGTTTCGACCTCCTTTCCGGCAACGACCAAATTACCATTGTTAGTCGCAATGCCATACCCGATCTCAAATGCTGAGGTGCCCTTGTACATTGGTATGGGATCGACATCACACTGACCATAGAACTGCTCTGGCGTAATGAGCAGTCGGTACCATCCGTGATGACTTAACGTGTAGTCCCCCATATTGTCTGTCAGAATCAGGTCACAGTCGAGATTCCGAATTGTATAGAAATTTGTCGACTGCGACATCTCCGGAGTGCAATCCGGGATATCGCAAACGTTTGCAAGCCGAAATGGTCCGGAACACAGTCCCGTGTGAGCTATTGTCGTGTTGTCAACAAATGTAATTGCGTGACCTCTGTCTTGGTGCGATCCCCATTTGTCGACTTTGCCATTCTGTTCCATTGAGGTCGTGCACTGACGCTCATTGTTGCAGTACTGCTCTGTGACCTCCGGTGCGACTCTCGAGACCAAGAGCGGCTCAACAACAGCATCTTCATCAGCAAGGACGCGAGGATAGCTGGACACACTCAGTGTTACAGATTGGAATAGCACAGGTCGGAGTCCGCAAACTTCTTCTGGATTCAATCCAATCTCAGAAGCGATGATTGCGGAAGATGCCGAGGACGTTTTCCCAGCCAGAATGAGCCTTCCGTGTGCATAGACTAGATCGCTTAAAAGAAGAGACATGTCTACAGTGGGTTTTAACACCGCCTCGCATTGCAGGGACGTGCCATCCCAATGAAGTATGTACACAGCACTATATACATCTGGTTCTCCATCCCAGTTGCCACCACAAACCACAGCATACCGACCATTGTCCATCGCTGTCATACTCATGACTTCATCGCTACCGAAGCCAGGAACGCGAACAAAGAGTTGGGGAGCATTTGCATCGGCTTGAGATTGACAGCCCGGTATCACGATGAAGCTGGCAAATGAGTTGATATTCATGTTCTGGTTAGGGAAGCGCGAGTCTATGCCCTTGACACGTCCGCCTACAATGATGCCATCCACCTCACCATTCGACCCTCGTCTTTGGATAACTGAGTAAAAGGCCGTCTCGAGTAGACCATCTAGATTCGATACTTCATAAATCCTTGTCATATCATCAACTGGTTTGAACAAATCATCAATGTGTGTGACTAAGCCATAAGTACTCGCGACGCCACCTTCGTACACCTTCTTTGCCCCAACAATTATGCCGCGCCACTCCGTGCACATTGTTTCATTTGCTCGGCTTGGTGAAGTCTCATGAGCTGCTCCCCCAATATCAATGATCCCGTCGTGGAACTTTGTCCAACGACGAATCGACATGGGTCCAACTTGGTCGATCACGTTGTAACTGACAGCATTTTGAGCCTGAAACACGATCGAACTTGACCACGTCTTATACCGAGCTTCTCCGTAAATAACGCCGCAGCAAACAACGTCTTGAATACTTGTGGGTGGTTCCGGTGTTAGGGGCTTGACCATACCGTTGCCAACGAGGAAATACGAATGAACTGTTCGCAATGGAGCATTTTGCTGCCATCCTATCGGTTCAACTGCAAGTTTGTGAGCGCAGAAAGCAGCGACATTGCTCCCCGCATCCGCGGTGTTCAAGTAGTTTGAGGATGACACATTGAATATGTCATTGAGAAACAAGACCGCGCTGGACTGATCCAAGCCTGGTGCGTAGTGGTCTCCAAATCTAGCCTTCGTAGGATAAAGATCGCCGTAAAACGACGTTGTCAAGATGCGTGACGATCCGCCACTACCTGAGAAGATCTGCCGATATTCGTCATCACTTTCTGTTGAACATCGTACGGTCGAGATGTCTCTATGATTGGCGAGAAAAGTCAACGTAGTCTGCGGCTCAGTCGCTGGAAGCTGGTAGCCGTACCACGACAAAGGTTCTTTACCAATGGCTTCCGGTGTGCCGTACCCAAGCATCAAAAGTCGACTTGCCGAATTGACCGAGAGCGACAGAATCGAGCTGCGACCGTCAAGCAAGTTGACATCATGTATCTCGTGCCACACAGGCGATCCGCCCATAGAGAGCATTGATCTCGTTGATGCACTGAACTGTGCAAGGCAGTCGTCATTGAGGACGACATTTTGTAGCAATACGACAAGCAGAGCTGCGATCTGTGAAGATTTCATTCATTCCTCCGACATTGTGCGCACAGTACTCGTTGACAATGACATGGTAACAACCATGATCGCGCGAGCAATGAAGGTGCGCTGCAAAATTGGGTAATTAGAGCTTGCTGGATGACGCACAACGTGTCATGCATCTCGGGCGTGACCCCTGATTGCTCCGCAACGCATCACAGACCAAACGCTCGAAGCTGACGTTTGGCATGGTTGGCACTGGATTGTGACTAACCCTCTTCGGTCCTGACAGCAACATACAACTTGTGGCGTGCCTTGTCAAGAGCGCGCCTCGCGGCCTCTGTTGCCAAACATGTAACAATCCCTCATTCTTCTGAGCGCTTGGTCAAGCGTTCCGCCACCCGTCGAATGACGAACAAAGCAATCTGTTCTGCGAGAGCCCTTCCTTGATCAATCAACAGGCCGATTTCAAGAGGCTGCGTCTCATGTAACTCGTTGCATACATTGGTAACGACTTCGGCGCGCCTATCACGGACGACCTTCGATGTATCGGCTGGTGCCTCCACGTCCATGCTTGGCATGCCCAACCGAGCAATGACCTGTTGGTACTGCATCATTATGGTTCGCATCACCTCTCCAGCGTCTTGTCGTGAGTTCAGATCCGGGTGATGCTCAAGTGCGAGCTTTCTGTAGCGTCTGTTTGCGCCCGGTATGGTCGTTATCCCCTTGAAGTAGTCTTCCACGGCGACCTCCCCCTAGATCTCAGTTGTGCCTTCACGGCATCATAACTCGCTGTCGAACGCTGCTCATCTGGAATTGCGGTCGGCGGACAGAACAAGAACAGCTTCGATTGCGAAGGCGCAAAGCGATTCTTGACGTTCGTGGCATAGCGACAGCCGTCCTCCTCGCTGGCCTCGGTCCACAGCCGGATGTCCACCTTGTGGCGCCACTTGCTCGATCCACGGGATTGCTTCTCGGTCCAGTCCACCTGTGCCACAAAGACGAACACCACGTCCGGGAACCGCTCGAGTATCTGCATCAGCTTCTCGTCTTGGGCGTCCATTTCCTGAATGGAGTCGAAGAAGCAGAACTTGTAACGACCGGTTGCGAGCTGAGAGCAAACCTCCTCGTACGCGATCGTGTCATGAAGCCAGATCCTCGATGAGGAGATTCCCAGCAAGCGCGCACGAAGGCGGAGCGTACCGGTCTTTGTTCGCTCCTCAGCACAGACGTACAGCACCTGCCCTAGGCGTGAGAACTCCTTGGCGAGTTGCATGCACAGCGTCGACTTGCCCGTGCCGGAAGGGCCTGCAAGGAGGACTGAGAACTGCTCGTCCGCGGGGACGTGACCCAGAAACGCCTTCCACTTCGGCGACAGGGCTGCGGCCTTGTACGGCATACGGGCAACGTCTCTGAGCGTCGTCAGCGTGCTCATGACCGCTTCCTCCGTTGTCCCTCGGCATGATCACGAATGCGCCGCCGCACGTCTGACCGTAAAGCCTCAATGCGGTCGCTGAGGCTTGCGGGCGCAACGACAGGACCTCCAAGGAGGATCGATGGCGTCAGGCGCGGCGCGGGTAGTTCGCTGTTTGTACGGTAGTCAACAGCGAACATTTCGTCGGTCAAACCGACCTGTGCCGGTGTATCGGGCAAGCGGTCGTCATCCTCGGCAACGAGCAACGTCGGCATGATCTCCCATGATTCCAAGTTGTTAGCCCGCTCACCATTGTCAAACTCGACCATGTAGTCGTACACCATGTGCCAGACGATCTGGCCATCCGGTGCCATAAGGACCTTCCCGGACTCCCGATCGAGGGCGCGTACACGCCGTTGCCAGACCCGAGCGACAGTTCCCTCCATGCCGACCGCAGCATTCGCCTCGATGATGTCGGTGGCTGCCTTCACGCGGTCGCCGACGGCATATCGCTGTGCCTGATCGATCACGAAACGCGTGTTTTCGGGCTTGAGGAAGTTCAGCAGGATCTGCCACAGTTCTGTGTTGAAGGCCGCCTCGAGGTAGGGCCCTTCGTAGCGGTCGGTCTTGAGCTCCATGCCGTATGTCTTGACGATGGCCTCGTGGGCATGCATCCACTCCTTGAGGGCTGCCCGTGCTCCGATGCGCAGGTTGGACTTCATGCGGATCGGCCGCCACCGATACCTGATCTGGGACTCTGGTTCGATCTCGTTCGTGATCGTTGTCTTGTGCGTCAGCGTGAATGGGATCCGGCTCGGCAGCTGAGACCCGTCGACGACCTGCAGTTCCGACAATGAGTGCTCGCGCAGCTTCCCCTCACGATCCACGTTGTGCCGGTCGTAGTTCTCCTGCGCATTCTCAGCGGATGAAAACTCTGCTTCCTCGACGGACACTTTCTTCACCTCGCCCTGGACTGCCGCACCGAGTATGCGCAGCTTACTGGCGATGATGTCGCGCAGGCGCCGATCCACCGGCACGTCGACCCAGAGGAAGAACGCGCGCTGCCGTGACTTGGTCTTGGCACGGTTGATGCGCCCGAGGATCTGCACCACTTCGACAGACGAAAACGGACTTGTCATGATGATGATCGACCGTGGCGCGTTGCCCACTGTATCATCGAGTGAAATGCCGGTTCCGCCTGCCTCGGGTGTCGCGATCAGAATGCGCTTTCGACCCTCCTGAAACGCGCGGATGTCGTCGGCTCGGCGGCGCTGCGTTGCGTCACCTAGTGTTGTCGGTCGAGCCTCAGTCCGTGCGAACCCATCCGTGCCAAAGAAGTTCCGTTCGTGACGCTGATCCTCCACCGTCCAAGGGTCGTCCCCGAGGCAATCCACGCAGAGCGCCAACGCGTCACGGGATCGTGCAGCATCGTCATCAAGATGAGAGCTTGAGAGCGTTTCGTCTGTGCTGGCACGTACACCCGTGACAAATCCGATCTGGTCTTCGCCAAAGAGGCTTCCGAGCTCACGTGCCAGGGTATTCACGGTCGACGGCTTGTCGACGGCCGAGCACTCGCCCGTTGACGAGAACGACGGGCCGGAGTCATTGACCAGACTCGCGAAGATGACCACCTGACGCCCCTCCCGGAGCTCTCTTGTGGTGATCTCGATGGTCTTCTGGATCTTGTATGGCTCGAGCGCCCATTTCTTCTCGTTGATGATCGACGCCTTGCACCGCTTCTTGTCTTTCAGCTCACCATCGATCACGGCCAGTTTGTTCAGGGCCTGCTACACGGCGGCCTGCTCCGCCGGCGAAGCCATGGTGCCACCGATCATGATGTTGCGGGCCTCGAAGTTGTCAAGCGAGAGTTCCCGCTTGATCATCGTCCCGGCCATCGTCAGGTTCTCAAACAGCCGCGAGATGTTGTTCAGGACGTACTCCGGTGGCAGCGCCGAGTCAAAGGCGAACCGGCCACGTCTGACGATTCGACCCGACCTATACTCAGGCTCATGCCAGACGAACCCCAGCCGGGACATCAGTCGCTTGTACTGCTCCTCGGTCTTGTATACGTTGAGACCTTTGAGGTATCGGACGTGCTCGACCTTGTCTGCCGGCGTGGCTGTTGCCAGTAGACGTCGCTTGGCATTCGTCAGCAACACCATGCCGCGATAAGCCTGATAGGAGCCATCGTTGAAGTCGTCTGGGTTGTAGTTCTTGTAGGCGTGCGCCTCGTCTGAGATGACAGCGGCGAAGCGACGGCCAACGGCACCGAACATCGCCTCGTTCTTCGCCTCGATCATCTCACGAAGCTCCCTGGCCCGTATCATGACGGGGTGTTCGTCCTCCTCGGCATTGATCCGCTCGAGGAGCTCCGAAAGCTGCTGGGCGGACATCCACCGCGCATCGCGACGGATCTGTGCTCGGCGCTTGGAATACTCCTCACGCAGTGGATCGACACGGGTGGCCTTCCATGTCTTCAACTCCTCGCGTTCGCGCTTGTCGCCGTCCCAGCGACCGAAGAGGTGATACGAGGCAACGTAGATGTCGGCGCCGAGCTTGGCAGCGGCGAGATCCTCGATCTTGCTGACCTTGCGGATGGCCATGCCGGCAGCAGAGCGACCCGTAAAGGCTTGACGATCCTTGACATTTTGCGCATCAGGTGTGTCGATGCGCAGCTTTCGTGCATCATCAAAGAAGCTTGTCTCGATGATCGAAGGGCTCTTTGTGAAGATGAGCACAGGCATCTTATCGCGCTCGACGATCGTAGCGGCGATGACGAGCGCTTGGAGGGTCTTGCCAAAGCCGGTACCGTCAGCCAACAGAAACGATCCCGTCGAGTCATCCATGGCCGCAAGCGCTCGGTTGATGCCATCCATCTGACCTGTTGTCAGCTGGACATTGGAGGCGATCCGCTCGGAGAATAGGTTTGCCGTGGGCGATGACGGCATCAGTTCCTGGCGAGACGTAACGACCCGCAGTGGCTTCAGTCCCGGCTCGCCGTCCTTGGGTGCCGGCGGATACTCCGGCAGGATGATACGGCCATCGTCGTCTCGTGGAGCATCTTCATCAGCCGATGCAAGGGCCTTGGCCGCCTCAGCGCTATCTGCGTGCAGGAAGCGCCCACCTACCATCAAGGCACCCTTGAACGTCCGAATCTTACCGGTATGCAGGTTTCGGACTTTGGTCTCTCTGTCGTTGATCTCGAGCACCTCATATGCCTGTGCGCCTTGTGTGTCATAGACAAATTGTCCGGACTCGGCATTTGAGCGTTCGACCTTGGTGCCATTCTTGCCAAAGGTGTCACCCTCAGGTCGCGTAATGCTGCACACGGCGACGACGATGCCTATCTGTCGTCCGTTGGTGAGCTTCCCGGCCGGTCCCATGTACTCTTTTGGCGCATACATTCGCCAAGACCCACGCTTTTCGAGGAAGTCCCGAAACGCGTAGTTCTCCTCGTCTGTGCCATCCACGGCATTGCCGGAGGTTACGGCAACCAGTCGACCACCGTCACGCAGCATCGAATAGGCGTGATAGACATGCTCAATGTCCACGCCCTTGTCGAACGGAGGATTCATGATGATGGCGTCATACTTGACGGCGCCACTGGTGTTGTATGCGAGGAAGTCGGATCCTACGACGTTGAAGCCCTTCAGGGTAAGGATGTCAGCGAGGAGAGGTTCGAATTCGACGACGTCTAGGATGCACTGCGGTTCGCGTTCTTGGATTGCGCCGGCAATGTTCCCCTCGCCGGCCGAAGGCTCGAGCACGCGGTTGCCGGGCCGAATGTCAGCGTACTCGAGCATGCCGTCGATGATGTGACGGGGGGTCGGATAGTGTTCATAGAACCGGCTCTCGCGCATACGCTGCTCAAAGGCAGTCAGGGCCTTCTGAGTGGCCTCACGAGGAAGTACTCCGCCGTGCTGCCGTCGCAGCTCATCGGTAGCGTGTTGCACTGCCATGACCACGCGCACGTCCGCATCCGAATCGAGATCGATGCGGTTGCGGGTGGCCGTGAACAGCCTGTATGCATCGTCGCGGGCTTCACGCAGCTGCGTGAGCTCCGATGCCACCGTTGCAAGGTAGTCCTTCTGTGAGCCTGTCCACGCCTCTGGGCGGCGCTCAACCTCTTCGATGGCGGCCTTTGCATCACTCCAGGACTGTTCTGCCTGACGAGCGAGCGTCTCGAGAATGTATGGTCGTGAGAGCCGATTGAAGTCCGACGCCGGCAACGCCGACTCGATCCGTGGTCGTGCGGCAACCGTCACGGTCTCTGCCGGAACCGGCGTCGACTCCGACTCATCAGGTGCCGGCGTCGAGTCCAGCTCGTCAGGTGCGAGGACGGACTTCGCGTCCGTAGCTTCGTCTGCGCCTTCCTCACGCCTACATGCGGCCAGTTCGTGACTTTTCAGGGCACCAAAGTCCACTTCGACGACGCGAGCAATGGACGAGAACTTGCGGTCGATGTGCGGCTCTGCCGACGGATTGAGCTTGCCGGCACAGATCGTCATGACATAGAGAGCCACCAGCTCGCGGAACATCGTCCGAAGGCGAGAGCGCCGCTCCGGATCTGCGAGGCCGATGGACTCAGGCGTGAGCTCATCACCAAGCCGATCGATGGCTCCCAAGAGGTCTTGCAGTGGGACGGCCACGGCGCGTGACGTGAGCATCCACTTGATCTCCTCGGGCGTGAATCCCAGACGCCCACCCAATGCACGTACTGCCGCATCGACGGCGGGCCAGTGCGACAAAGCAACACGGCCGGTCACTCGTGCCACGGCATATGCCCGAACAAGTGATCGGAACTCCTTCCGGAGGCGCTCCCGTTGCTCATGCTCCGACGTCAGGTACTCTGGTTTCATGTCCATGCTGTGATGTCTGTCGACGGTGCGTGTGAATCTCAGGTTGCTAGGCTTCGACTGCCTTTGTCAGCAGAGCCTTGAGCTCTGCCATGTCTCGCTCTGCTTGCTCGAGCGTAGGATCCGCACCCGCAGCGGCAGCCCGCGTTGACTTCGCCTTGGTCGTTGCAGGCGTTGACGACCTCGGCGTTCGTGTGGTAGCTGAAGCCGCAGGGCGCTCAGCGTGCTTCCCGCCTGCCCGCTTGCTCGCAGATGTGAATGCACCGTCGCTGCCCGACGAGGCCGTTGAAGTGTCCAATGCCTCCCGTGAGGCCTTTGAGGCAGCCTTGTGAATGCGTGAGGACTTCTGTGCAGTGCGCACAGTCTTTGGTCTCTGCGCTTTGCCGGCAGCCGGGGCTGCCTTCCTTGCGAGCATCGGTCTCAGATCATCGGATGGCGTTTCGAGAAACGCTCCCCATGACATGCCATACTTGCTCTGGAAGTACCGCTCAAGACCCTTTGGGCCCATGCCGATCGGACGATTGCGGCTGAGCACATCTTCCTCGTCGACGACACACGACGGTGCGTATCTGCGTACGACGTATCCGGCAGCACCACCACAATAGGCTCTGAACGTCGCATCAAGTTCTGTGCGCAGGCCCTTGAACTTGCGATTGAGCGCTTTGACGAACGCGAGCTGCTCCGGGGTTGGCTGCCGATCGGCAAGACCTGCCGGCACGGATGCGTTGTGATCGCTCAGGAATGTACGTGTGCCATATCGGGCGAGCGGCATCCTGTTGACCTTGAAGAGCGATCCGGACGTGACGACCGACATGGTCGATGCGCCATGGTCCGGCCTCTCGGGCGTCGGCCTAGCCTTCGTCGCAGAGCGTTGCTGCTTCGATTGCGTTGTCGGTGCCTGAGCAGGTCTGCGCTGCGACGGCTCGGATCTGCGCCGAGATGCCACTGATCTGCGATGCGATGTCGCCGTTTGAGAACGTGCCCCCTTCGATCGCTTGACTGTCGGCCGTTTGGAATGCGTGCCTGAGTCTGCTCGCGGGGATGGCGGCTTCTTGGCCGCAGACGATTGACGGCGCTTTCGTCGTGCGGCTGTTCTCGTGATACGAACTTCGATATCACCCGGCATGGGGTCTGAGGCACGCGACCGTGATGTAGACATGAGAGACCTGTAGTTGCGGTGTGTGGGAGTCAACGCGGATGCACACGACATCTCACGTGCGGGATGGAAGGAGTTTGGAGCACGGCAAGCGTCAGACGATGAGACAGACCCGGCTGCGCTTGCGGGCAGTTGTGCGCTTGCGGGCTGTGGTGCGCTTGCGCGTCGTGGTGCGCTTGCGGGCCGTCGCGGTGCGCTTGCGCGTCGTGATGCGCTTGCGCGTTGTGGTGCGCTTGCGGGCCGCCGTCGTGCGCTTGCGGGCTGTCTTCGTACGCTTGCGGGCTGTCTTCGTACGCTTGCGTGCCGTTGACGCACCCTTCCGAGTGGTTGTGCGCTTGCGGGCTGTCGTGGTGCGCTTACGGGCTGTCGTGGTGCGCTTGAGGCCGGCAGATTTCGCCGAGCGCTTTTTGGTCGATCGCGTTGTCGTTGCCATGGGAGAAACCTTGAGGTGGTGGGAGTGCGTGAGTGATTCGTCATGTTGAGGTCAACCAAGCGCGACTTTGGTCCGTGCGTCAGATCGATCTGGTGTGGTAGTACCGGGCTGTCTCTCGGGCCTGCCAGATCGCGACAGCCAAGCCGCCGATCCCGACCACAATGGACACAATTGTTGCGATGGTATTCACCGTCATTGCCGTGTCAATCGAGGAGGGACGCTGTCGAGCACGTGCAGGAGTTTTACGGCTCATGTCGCTCTCCTTGCATGCGCGCGTGGTCTGGAAAGCCAGACGGCAGCGACGAGACAGGCGACGACGCCGGCGACAGCAGCTCCCTCCTGCCACGAAACGGGCAGCTTGAAGTCAATGCCGAGTCGCTCAAGAAATGTCCTATCATCCATCAGATGATCGAAGCTGCTGTCATGCAGCATTTGTATGGCCGGTTGGCCTGCGAGAGCATCTGGGAGCGTTGGCGCGTAGGCTCGACTGCCAGAGGAAAGCAGCAGCGCGAGTTGTTGCTGTGGCGTCATCGTTGGCATCTGTGTCACTGTGTGGGTGGTTGCGGAGTGCAGTTGTACATGGTTTGTCGGGTCCATTACGGCCATAGTGTGATGATCGGCACCGAGATCCCGACATAGGCTGCCGGACGAACGACGCCATCCATGGCGATGGCCATGCCGACACCGGCCGTCACGGCAAGTGCAGGCCACGTCGAGTGTCGCTCAACAACGATGGAGTCCGTCACTTGCTCGACCGCTACTGGCCTGCGTGCCAGCCGTAGGGCTAAACGCGCCTCACGAAGCAAGTCGTCGCACTCGATCGAGATCGTATCACCCGATCTGAGGACCGTGTCGCCGGTCATGGTGCGGTGGTAGCCCGCCGATGCCAGCAGGTACCCAAGGGAGTCTCGCTCACGAAGGATGCGCCCGGCCGTCGAGTCAGCGGCCGCAACAGTCGCCGCATCAACGGTGTTGCGAAGCCGCACGCGAGCCGAGATGGGTTCGATCGGTACCCACCGGATGACGGTATCGATCGTGCGATGTGCGCGCACGACACTCACCGGGTGATCGGCTTGCGAACAGCCCCTCAGCCACGCCAGTGCAACGAGGACACCCACCACAAATGAGGAGGCAGCCCACCTGAGTGCGTGTTTGTGCGTCGCCAACGCTCCGTGTGATTCGAAGGTGCTCATGGCACGACGCAGCCCATGGGAGACGTGGAGGCACCGGGTGCGTTATCCCGCAGTGATCTGGTGCTTGTGCGAGAGCCTCTCGCCGGCCGACGCCATGTGTCAAAGAGGTACTTGCCGCCGCCATAGAGGCAGACGATTGTCGCTGCAGTCATGACCGTGGATGACACGGACGAGAAGTCGACGACACTGGTGCCCGAGAGACCCTCACCGGACTGCAGTGAGGCGATGATGCTTGCCGAAAGGCTCTGCACCGCACCACCGGTAATCAGTCCTCCGATGAGCGGCAAGACCCATCGTTGCTTGCGAGTTCCGCGCGGGTTGCGCCATCGGTACAGCCCATATGTGGCAGCTATCGTGGACCCTAGTCCGATTCCGATGGAAACAGGGTGATAGGCCGCCTTGGTGTAGCGCGTCGCCGCTTGTTTGAGCTCCGTTGCAGCCTGCTCGGCCGAGGTCTGCCTGGACTTGTAGTCGTCGATGAGCTCGGTTTCCTGATCGCCCAGCGCGCCTCCCTTGGTACGATACGAGATCCATGAGATCAGGCCATGCCCGATCGTGGCTGCGAAGATGCCCGATACTGTCGGCAGGACGACACCATTGTGACCCGCAGCATGCCGAAGTCGGTACACACCGTATCCGGCACCGCCGCCGATGACGAGGCCGCCACCGATGGCCACCGGGCTGCGTGCGGCCCGAACCAGTTCGCCGACCTCCCTTGCATAGTCATCAGGGGAGGCGACGTCATGCAGTGCAGCCGACACCTTGGGCTCCGCCCCCGGTGCGAGCCACGGCGGAGTACTGGTGGATCGGGAGAGCAGGAGCTCCTGCGCGGATGAGTTCGAGGACTGTTGCTGTGCGATGGCGCGAGGTTCTATCATGGTGGACTGCTCGGTAAGGTTGATGAATCGTTTGATCTGCCGGGTACCCGTCGGAAGCCACTACCACCGTCCGATCGGGCATGCCTCGTCGTGGAGTTTGACCTTTCGACGTACTGGACATCCGCAGATCAAGCATCGCTCATGCTCGCGATCAATCGACGGACAGCTCATGCACGTCGCGAGGCGCTCCGTGGATGCTGACGTTGTCGGAGCTGCGGCACTTCTGGCCGCCTTTACGGCGCCCTGCAGAAACTGTGTGACCGTAAGCCTGCGTCTGGACATCACCCGGCCCTCCCGAGTACGCCCTTGATGCTGCCGAAGAATAGCCATCGCCCCATTGCCATATCCGGGCGTGGCGATCCTCCCTCGAGGAAGTGCGCGACTTCGTTGCGCCTACGTCGCACAAGACCGCCAAGGCGCTTGCCGTTGACTGTCACGGCTGTCGTGAGCCACAGACGTGCGGCACCCTCGAAGTCCGCGTTGTTGAGTGCATCCAAGACCTTTGCATTCTTGAATCCTCCGCAGCCTCTGTTGAATGCCAGCGAGACGAGTGCGTTAAACTGACGCTGCGTCAGTGGAACGCGCACGGCATCCTCGACGCATTGCTCAAATCGCCGGATGTCTTGCTCCAGCAAGCGGAGGGCAGTTTCCTTGCTGATCTTCATGCCCCGCTTGGCCGTCGCAGTATGGCCATAGCCGATGGTCCAGACGCCGCCGGAGTCCTGATAGGCTTTCGTACGCAGGCCCTCGTGATCGGCGATCAGTTTCAGACCGGCTGCATCGATGCGCATGATAGTGTCCGATTGTTGACGTTGTGCTGTGCTCCTGTGGTCCGGCTACGAGCCGACGAAGCGGTGAGCCACGCTGCGGAGGTGGCCGCGTTCCTGTGCCCATAGCCCGAGGCCAATGACTCCGAGCACGGCGGCTTGCCATGCTCGGAGTCCCTCGCCTTGGACGATGTCACGTACGGTCGATGCCATGACGATGGGATCTACGCCCTTGCCGCTCCCGATGCCTGCACCAGATCGGTGCTGCCCGATGTGGATGTGCGTCATTCCACTGCTGACACCCTTGTAGGGCCGCCAGCCTTCGGCCGATCTGTTGGACGTCCAGATGCGACGAGTCGCATAGACAATGATCTCCTGAATGCCGAGCGTCGCCGCATGTGTGCGAGCCCATTCGGCGATGACGTCTTTGGCCTGCCCGGGAGGCTTGAAGTCGACGGCCCGCCCTTCGGCATGCAAGCTCAGGCGATCACTGCCGCGTATTGCACGTGCGTTGTAGATGCCGAGCAGTACACTGGCAGGCCACGTCGACGCGATCGTAGTCCACAAGGCGCGTGTGCCCGGAGCCTCACGGCCGGCATCGTATGTGGCATAGTCGTACATCAGTGGTAGCCCTTAGGCGCTAGAGCGGTATCTGCTCCGATGAGACCTCGCAGCATCATCCGTCCGATCGGATGCCTGACGTTGCGCGTCCGGGGCCAGACTCCCTGTCCGTCTCGTTCCGTCCTGTCGTTGAGCTTGCCGATCGACGTGCGCTTCTGGCGAGGTGGTTCGGGTGGGACGTTGCCACCGATGGTTATCACCCAGCCTCCGCGATCGATCCTGACGACACGTTCGATGTGTCCTCGTGTGTCTGGGGCCAGATATCTCCATACGATGAGATCTCCGACCGTGACGACATAGGGTGTCAACGTGCCGCGACGCACGGCGTCGTTCCATGCCGCTGCGACAAGACCCGTCCGTAGGACGGGAGGTCGTTGTGACACAACTGCAAAGCTCCAGTACTGCAGAGCATAGCACCACGGGTTTCCGCGGCCGAGATTGACTGACCGAAGGTACTGCTCGACCTCCGCGCCGTCATTGCGGCCCGTCGCTTCCGTGACGCCTACCTGATGCCTGAGCGTATCGAGCGAGGCAGACCACACCGATGCCGGGGCTGCTACGATGACGCGACGTGAGGCTTGCGACAGTTTAGAACGTGATGGCTGCGGCGTCGGGCTTCCACTCGACGAAGTAACTGCCGGCATACACCATGCCAACAAGAAGATGCACAGCCATGAAGACCAGAACCTTCGCATAACGTTGTTCTCCGGATTTGAAGTTGTCGGACGTGAAGACAAACAGGGCGACGTGCGAGAGGAAGAGCGAGACCGCTTCAGCCAATGCTGCGGCTTTGAAGGTCTCAACGCGCTCATGCGAGACGCCGCCCAAGGCGACGATCACGAGCGCCAGTAGGATGATCGTCAGATGACGACCCATGAAACCAAGAATGCTTCGGATGTCGGGCATGGGTGGTTCGTGAATGATGGAGAGGTGGTGTCATGTGTTGTGTGTCGCGGCTGATGCTCGTCGTGCTGCGTGGCATGCTGCGGCGTCACATACCCTTCCTCGGCGGACTTTGAGCCGCCATGGCAAAGAGCTTGTCTACGCGTGACTGGTGATCGCGCATGAGTTCCTTGACCTCGGCAAAGCCGCTCGTGACGTGTTCAACGAGTGATTCGTGGCTTTGCACTGCTACACGCATCATGCGTTCCACGTCGTCCAAGCGACGCTCATGATCTGCATGTCGCGACTCCTGCAGGACAGCGGCCTTGATGACCTCGGCGCTCGATTTGACGATGTTCTGTTGCATACGATCTGCTGCTCTGATGGCCAATCGGTGAACCCCTGCGATGGCCACGACGAGTACAAGTGTGTAGTACACGGCCTGTACGATGTGGACAGTGGTGATGGGCGAGGCGTCCATTATCTCGAATGCTCCGGATGATCGAGGATCGGCATGAGGATCTCCAGCACAGTACCGGGGATCGGGTTGGCCTTCGTGTCGGCATCGTCGCCGATATGCAGCGACTTGACAGGAAGGCGGCGCAGGTCCACCGTGACCGTGGCGTCCAATACTTCCCGCCATCGCCGCTGGAAGGTGATGGCCTCCGGGTTTGTCGACACCTTGCCAAGTCCGTCGGTCACCGTGTCGGGGATCTCGCCACGGTCACCGGCGATCTCTGTGACGATTGCGTTGCGGGTCTCCTCGATGGCTTCCTTGACGGGCCGGAGCGTTGCCTTGTTCAGCGCAATGTCGAGTCGTGCTCGGGGCTCGATCTCATAGGGAACGGTGACAACACGATCCCCGACGGCCTTGGAGTATCCGTCCAAGGCTGTCAACGCCGAATAGAGCTCCAATACGTCGCGATTGCTGATGGTGGTGGTTGGCATGTGTGTTTGATGTGGTGATGATGTCGTGATACGTTAGGTCCCGATCAGACCGTGTGCCATCAGGTCGTCCACAAGTGCCTTCATGCGCTCTGCGAGCGCAGTAAGCGTGACCGACGCTGTATCGAAGGTGCTTCGCGTGGCCGTGCCTGTCGGCGCACCCCAGCCCGTAATGCGTGGCCCCATGACCTTCGTGCCGGCGATACGCAGCTGGCCCGAGGCGTCATGGATATTGACATATGCCGGTGCCATCGTGAACGCCAGCGCCAGCGAACCGGCTGTGGCGAGCCTGACTTCGTACGAGGCTTCCTCTGAGGTGGCTGTCGCCGTCGTCCATTTGGCATCGAGCGCAACGGCATCTGAAAGAGCACCGCCACTGTCGTGCAACTGGTACAGATGCCTAGCCGCGAGGCTTGCCGCAGCCGTGCCTGTCGACGCGAGCGTCGTGGTCTGCGTCGTCACGGACGCATTCGTCGTCGTCGTCGTTATGGCAGAAACGACTTCTCCGCCACCTGTCACACGCCACACCTCTGTCAACGCGGAGGCGCTGCGCACAAGCTGAATGATGTAGTCACTGCGATAGGACCCCGAAGCCGACGAACCCCATACGACACCCATGCGCATGACGTCTCTCGTCGTCCTGGAGTTGTCTGAAAGTCTCCAGAACATGGTGACTCCTTCATTGCTCGACGGTACGATGCCGCCCTTCTCGATGAGCAGCAAATCTGAATACGGGCCGACCCAGCTCTGGTTGTCGTTGATTAGTTCGACGCAATACGAGTTCGTCGTGACACTGGCACTCTCGAAGCGGGCGGCGCGTGTCGCTCCGTACGCCATGAGTGCCGAGGATGCATACGTGATGTCTCCAAGCGAAAGAACGGAATACGCCGTCGCATGCGAGTTCTTGAGGTTCAATAACGGTGACGTTGAGGCCACCGTGACACTCGATGCCCATGATGGTGCCGAACCGCTCGAAATGAGAAACGTACCCGCTCCGCCTACTGCCAAGCGTGCCGGCACGCCGGCCGCACGAACGATCATATCTCCGTCCGTCGTCATGGGGTCTGTCATGGCAGATATCGTCGCCCACGTGAGGACGCCTGACGTTGTGGACGTGAGGAAGTACCCTGTGGAAGCAGCTGGATACCCTGTCGGCCACGTGTAGGTGGTCGTGCCCGATGAGGGCTGATGGGCGACGTATGCGGTTGCAGATCCGATCCGCAGCGCGCCGGTGCCGATGAAGCGGACCGCCTCGGTCAACGTGCCTGCCTTCATCAGCGTGAGCACCATGTCGGCGTCTTCGGATCCTGTTGTCGGATCGGTGTAGACGACCGCCAGATTGGCCACACTCACGCGGGTCGACGACGCCGACGTGCGCATGATCCAGTCAATGGCAAGGCCAAAGCCCGCACCGGGTGCTGCGGCCGTAGTCGTGTCATTGGCCAAGCGCAGGAGATTGTGGACCGACGAATTGAGTGTCGCGTTGTAGGACTTGGCGAGCGTCAAGGCTGCGACGTCCGTCGTCGTGGAGGCACCTGCCAAAACGAACTGCGCCAGCGACGTCCCACCTGAAGCGTAGGTGCCGCTCGACTGCACGTACATGGCAGTCAATGCCGTGGACTTGTACCAGTTGAAGCCCACGTTCGATGCGCTATCGTCACATCTGAACGGAACGCCCGACGTGGCCGTGATCTGCATGGCGTTGCCTGATCCTCCAGATGTGACATCGACAACGTTGCCGCCGCCTGTTGTGCGGTTGACCACGAGTCCCATACCTGTGGCAAGTGTCATGGACCCTGGTACGAGGACAACGTAGTCTGTCACGACGGCATTCGACACCCCTGTGATCTTGATTGCCGATGTCCGTGAGGCATGTGTGGCCGTTGTCCAGTAGACATTCATCGACCCTGCGAACGCGTCATTTGTTGTCGTTGACTCCAGGTAGAATCCGATTCGCGTCCCAAAGGCCGCCCCCGGCGTTCCGGAGGACCGTGCATACAGTGCAAGCACGTCGTACGCGTTCAAGGCTGTGTTTACCGTCGTTATCGATGCGCCCAGTGGTACCGAAGCGGTGCTGTTGGCCGAAAAGAAGCCGCCAAAGGTGACGCTGGCGACACCCGTTGCAGCCGGCTTTGCACCGACGTATGCTGCAAGCGTCGCCGCGCTGCTGTCGACACCTGTGAACGCACCAAGCGCATTGACCGGCAGAGCGGCGTCTGAAACGGTAATGCCATAGGCTGCCGTGGCATTCGACGTGATCGCCACACCTGCAACGGCTGTAGTCGGGGCCGTGACCACGACCGTTGAGCCGCTGCCACCGGTGCCGACGATTGAAAGCGTTTTGACTGTGTCATCCCATGACAATCCGCTGGAGGCCCCCAGTGCGCCTGCATTGTTGAATTG